>CBDUPM010000515.1:0-2636 GCA_965369105.1 uncultured Bacteroidales bacterium
TTCTGATTCCCTCTTCATCCAATTCATAGACAGCATACCAGGCACCGCCTCCTTTAATCTGTTTACCGTCTTTATCATAATATGAGTAAACTTCCTTTCCCGGGGAATACTCAATTTTAATACTCGCAGCACCAAAAGATGAATAGGATAATAAAAGCTCTCCTCTTTGGTAGGAAACTTCGGTCAGATTACCTTCATCATTGTATGTGAACCGGTAATGATTGATTTCTTTGGCCTCTTCGCTGCTGAGCGGATAAATACCATCCAATTTATCAAAAGGTGTTTCAGTGAATTTCATATGTCTGAAATATTTGACCCCATTGTCGGCTGGTTCAGTTTTGGTGGTACAGGAAACCACAGACATAATAATGATGGAAATAATAAGTAAATTTCTAATTTTCATGTGCTTATTTTTAAGGATGTGTGTATGTTTATTGGCTGGTACAGGTATAGAAAGTTCCTGTACCAGATATTAAACAAATTATTTACCAGATGGTTTAGAAAAATCTATCAAAAAAAAGAAAAGTACTAATCATCATCGTCATTGTCATTGACAATGTCGTTATCAGCAAAATTAACAGTGTTAGCCGGTTCGTAGTAATAAATCACCACCCTGGCCATATCTCTCAGATAATCAAGTCTGCCAATTTCCACCCGGTTAACAGTTAAACCGGTTCTTTTTTCAATATCCTTGATCAATTCAAGTCTTCTTTCCGGTTTAATGAGATCAATATTCTCATAAAGAATAGTTTTTCTCGATTCATGCTTGAGCAGGAAAACCTTTTCAAGAAGGTAAGTCATAAAGACAAGGATAACATTGGTAAATACAAGTTCAGCATAGCTGACTTTCCGGTTTGACAGGGCATTAATTACCGATAATCCGATAACCAGAAAAAGATAGGTCATCTCCCTGATGGGGATCTGCTGGGTCCTGTACCTGATTATCCCAAAAATGGCAAAAAGTCCAAGTGCAAAACCAAGTTCAAGCTTGATATTTTCAAGCAGGAAGCACATAAAGAAAACAACGATAGCTATCATCAGATAAGTAAACAGGTAATCCTTCCGGGGAGTGGCCCGATAATACAGGTACCTGGCCAGTATTATAATAAATACAAGATTGAAAAAGAACCGAAAAACCAGATCCAGAAAATCTTCCCTGTTAAACAGCTCAATGTTAATAAATTCCATGGTCTTTTAGATTATTAATAAATTTAATATAAATGGATTATGTAGATGATTTTGAATTTAAGTCTGTTAATATAGAATCATAGCTATCCTGATATTCTTTGTTAATCTGATCTACCTTCATAAATTTCTCTTTAAAGCGGTTTTTGGGAACATTCCTGAAAGTACTTGCAACTCCATAACAATACTTACTGAAACGTAAAGGATAAATTTTATTCTTTTTCAGGACTTTGGCAAATTCACTTCTGAAAAATGTACCACTTCTTTTTACCTCCGCGATACTTATTCCATTAAGATTTATCCAGTTTTCTGACCCCTCTTTTTTTATTTTTATCCCAAAGTCAAGGGTCACTCTTTCCTGGGTTTCAAAATTTACGAGTGTAATCCGGTTAAATTCATTCTGAAGAACGGTTTTAAGTTCTCCCGCTCCAAAGGGCATCAGTTTGGAAACAAATTCTTCTTCTTCATTTAAAACCAGTCCGGGATCCTGACTGACTTCCACCCTTGATTTGTTTGTAAATCCTAAATTTGATTTACGTTTTACTTCAAGAAAGGAAGCTCCATCAGAATTATAAGTTCTCAACCTTATTTTTTGCCGGTTTAATTTCCCACGGTGATGCATCAGGTATAGGTCCATTTCAGGAGTATCAAAATAGGTGGTTGAATATTCCTGTCCCCTGGTCCCTTCGATTTCGAGTACTCTGTAGGTGTCTTTTACACTATCCAGGATCAGGGGTAATTTAGTTACAGGAAAAATATACTTTTTGTCCTTTCTTACCATTAATCTTACGGAATCCATTTCCGACAAGGATACCGGCTGAAATTTTTGCAGGCTTTGTTGTATTTTTTCCTTTATGGTCACCTTAAATAAGTTTTAACTCAAGCAAAGATAAAATTAATGTTAAAAAATCAGTTACTATTTATATAAAGCGGGCGATTTCCTCTATAAATGATTTAATTATCATAATCAAATCCCGACAGAAATACCCTCTCAAACTTATCAAAAAAAAGGCTTTAACTAAAATGGATTTATTTCAGTGATTATCAGATTAGTTTATTGACTTTTTCCGGCGTCTCCATCTGTAAACCGGAACCCGGATTGATTTAGAACCAAAAAACAGTCTATTTTTCGAAAGGAAGGCTGAAAATAAATTTACTTCCTTTTCCTATAACAGATTCAACATAGATATCACCACCCAAAACCTTAACTAAATTCCTGGTAAGGTATAATCCTAGTCCGGTGCCTCCCCTGTTTCTGGTTAATGTTTCTTCGACCTGTCGAAATCTGTTAAATATTAACTCCTGCTTATTCGGGCTTATCCCTATTCCGGTGTCCTCAACAAAGAATATGACCGTTCCCGGACTTTTTACTTCATATCCGAAGCTTATCCTTCCTTTATCGGTAAATTTCACTGCATTGCTGGTCAGATTATTCATAATCTGAACTAAGC
>CBDUPM010000516.1:0-2635 GCA_965369105.1 uncultured Bacteroidales bacterium
TGCTGAAGCCGGCGGATTTGTCTCCACTAATATTCATTCATCCGTTTCCGGAACCGTTTTCAAGGTGGATAATTTTATGGATAGCTCCGGTTACCGGAAAACAGCCATACAGATAAAGGTGGAAGGCGATGAATGGATAGAAGGAGTTGACCTGTCTGAAGATTTAATAAAAGACATCCAGGCTCCGGAAGAAGAGCTAATTAAAAAGATACTGGCTGCCGGTATTGTCGGACTGGGCGGGGCCACCTTTCCTTCTCATGTAAAACTGATGGTTCCGAATGGAAAAAAAGCTGAATACCTGGTGGTAAACGGGGTGGAATGTGAACCTTATCTGACGGCTGATCATACCTTGATGATGGAAAAAGGCCCTGAATTAATAATAGGTATCCGGATAATGATGATGGCTCTAAAAGTTGAAAAAGCAATTATTGGGATAGAAAATAATAAACCTGATGCGATTAAATACCTTTCAGAATTAGTCAAAAATGAGAAAGGGATTGAAGTGGAAGCATTAAAGGTGATGTACCCGCAGGGAGGTGAAAAACAATTGATCGCTGCTCTCCTGGGACGGGAAGTTCCATCCGGTGGCTTACCTATTGATGTAGGTGTGGTTGCATTTAATGTTGGAACCATTTTCTCTGTTTATGAAGCCATTCAGAAAAACAAGCCCCTGGTGGAAAGAATGGTCACTGTGACCGGAAAATCGCTTTCAAAACCATCGAATTTTATTGTAAGAATCGGAACACCTGTTGCGGCTCTTATTGATGCTGCCGGCGGTCTTCCGGATGATACTGCAAAAGTAATCAATGGGGGTCCTATGATGGGGAAAGCTATCAGTGACCTGGAAATTCCGGTAACCAAAGGTAGTTCCGGAATATTGATCATACCCGAACCGGAGGGCAAAAGAAAAACCGTAAAGGCATGTATCCGTTGTACCAAGTGTGTTACGGTCTGTCCCATGGGGCTGGAGCCATTTCTCCTCCAGGCAATGACAGAGAGAGAAAAATGGGAAGAGCTGGAGAAAGAAAAGATAATGGATTGTATTGAATGTGGCTCCTGCAGTTATACCTGTCCTTCAGGCAGGCCGCTGCTCGATTATATCCGACTTGGTAAATCTAAAGTCGGAGCGTTGATGAGAGCCCGAAAAAACTAATTTATAATTTACTGACCTTAATAAAGATATGAGCATATTAACAGTTTCTCCTTCCCCTCACATTCAGTCTCAGGAATCGGTTCCAAAACTGATGTACGGAGTTATTATTTCATTGATCCCGGCATACCTGGTTTCTTTGTTTTATTTCGGACTGGGAATGTTGATCGTTAGTTTAACTGCAGTGGTTTCAGCGGTTATATTTGAATACCTGATTCAAAAATATCTGCTAAAAAAAGAGACGACTCATTTGGATGGATCGGCGGCAATAACCGGATTACTCCTTGCGTTTTGCCTGCCCTCCAATATACCTGTATGGATTGTTATCCTGGGTTCCTTGTTTGCAATCGGAGTAGGCAAAATGACCTTTGGAGGCCTTGGTAACAACCCTTTTAATCCGGCCTTACTGGGCAGGGTTTTTCTGTTTATCTCCTTTCCTGTTCAAATGACCAATTACCCGGAACCCGGACAGGATTGGATGAAGTATATCGATGCCTCCACCGGGCCAACCCCCCTGAGTATATTAAATGAAAAAACAGCTATGGGGACACCCATTTCTGAGATTATGACTGAAGTTCCTTCCTACCTCGACCTCTTCATTGGCAGGATGGCAGGATCGGCCGGCGAAATTGCCGGGGCAGCCTTACTACTGGGCTTGTTTTATATGCTATGGAAGAAAATTATCAGCTGGCACATTCCTGTCTCCATTATTGCAACAGTGGCAATTTTTACAACTGCACTGTGGTTAGGTAATGATGAAAAATTTGCAGATCCTTTATTTCACTTACTGACAGGAGGACTCTTGCTGGGAGCCATTTATATGGCCACTGATTATGTAACTTCCCCCATGTCAACCAAAGGAATGTTGATTTACGGGGTTTTTATCGGAATCATAACGGTCTTAATACGCGTTTTCGGGTCCTACCCTGAAGGTGTTCAGTTCGCTATTCTTTTAATGAATGGCGCAACACCGCTTATAAATAAATATGTCAAACCCAAACGATTTGGAGAAGTAAAAAATGGCTAAGCTCAAATCAAGTTTCAGAAATATGGTTCTGTCACTTTTCCTGGTGACTTTTGTTGCATCTGCTTCCCTTGGACTGGTGTATGAGGCTACCAAAGAACCAATCAGGCTGGTGGAAATCAATAACATCAATAATGCCATTACGAATATAATCCCGGACTTTGATAATAATCCTTATGAAGACATGTTCAAGGTGGCAACAGAGGGTGACAGCCTGGTGTTTTATCCGGCCAAAAAACAGGGAGAAACGATAGGAATGGCGGTGGAGACATGGACCATGAAAGGATTCAGTGGACTGATAAAGTTAATGGTTGGTTTCAGCACAGATGGAAAAATAATTGATATTGTGGTATTAAAACATTCTGAAACACCCGGACTTGGAGATAAAATCAAAAAAGAGAAAGGGGATTTTAGTGTTCAGTTCATGGGGAAAGATCCTGCCAGCTTTAAACTGTCGGTAA
>CBDUPM010000517.1:0-2634 GCA_965369105.1 uncultured Bacteroidales bacterium
TATTTATCCATCATAAATCATTTATTGATAAACCCTTATCCGCCATTCTCTCGATGAATACTGTAGCACATACTATTGGTGCTGCAGGGGTCGGGGCCCAGGCGGTGAAAGTCTTTGGAGATGCATATTTTGGCCTGGTCTCAGCCATTCTGACCCTCCTGATTCTGGTTGTTACAGAAATTATACCCAAAACCATAGGAGCCCGGTATTGGCGTCGTTTATCAAAATTTACATCCTATTCGATAAATATATTCATCTTTATTACTTATCCCCTGGTAATTATGTCGGCCGCTATTACCAAAGTTTTTTCACGGAACAGTAATGAACAAACAACCAGCAGGGAAGAAATTGCCGCCCTGGCGAGTATAGGGGCGGATGAAGGGGTTTTTACCGAAAAAGAGCATAAAATCATTCAAAATATTCTGAAACTAAAAAATGTAAAAGTCAGAGAAATAATGACTCCAAGGGTGGTGGTTGCAATGGCGGATGAAAATTTACCCTTAAGTGAATTTTTGAATAATAAAGAGTATTTAAAATTTTCCCGCATCCCTTTATATTCAGGAAATGAAGAAAACATCACCGGATATGTGATCAGACAAAAAGTTTTTGAAAAACTGGCAGAAGATAAACATGACCTGAAATTAAAAGATATTATTAGGAAAATTGTTGCCGTTTCAAATAATACTGTATTATTTTCCCTGTGGGAAAAGCTATTGGAAGAAAAAGAACATATAGCCTTAATTGTCGATGAATATGGAGGCGTGGATGGGATAGTAACCATGGAAGATATTATTGAAACTTTACTGGGACTTGAAATAGTGGATGAAAAAGATACCATTACCGATATGCAAAAATATGCCAGGGAAAGATGGAAAATACGGCAAACCAAATATGATATCCTGGATAAATTAAAGAAAGAGGGGGAAAAGTAAGGCTTTAAAAAATGAGGATTTCTGCAAAGACAAAAATTTTCTAAACAGTAATGATCTTGATACCCTTTTCTTCTGTTTTCTTGATCATGCTCTGATGAATATTTTTATCCGTTATTATCTGATCAATTTTCTCCAATGAACAAATTCTGGCAAAGCTTTTTTTACCAAATTTCGATGAATCAGTCAGGACAATAATTTTTTGGGCTGAGTCAATCATCATCTTATTCAATTGTGCTTCTTCCATGCTGGAGGTTGACAAACCATAATCCATGTCAAGTCCGTCTACTCCAAGATACAATTTACTACAGGATATACTTTCCAAAATACTTTTTGAATGAGAACCGGCAACGGAAGCTGAACTATGACGCACATAACCTCCCAGCTGTAATATATCTATGTTTTTATTCCCCAGCAGTGTCAAAACTACATTCAGGGAAGAAGTGATTACATTTAATTTTTCCTTAGGTTGAATGATACGCGCAAAAGCATGTAAGGTTGTACCGGATGCTATCATAATAGAGTCGTTGGGGGTTATGAGTTCAGCAGCAGCCCTTGCAATCCTGTTTTTCTCCTCTATGAAAATTTTCTCCTTCTCGTTTATAGCTCTTTCATTTATATAAGGATTCTCAAATGACGCTCCCCCATGGGTTCTGAATAACAGGCCTTTCTCTTCCAGCAGTTTCAGATCTTTTCTTATCGTCACTGCTGAAACACCCAGAATGTTGCAAAGCTCTGATACTTCCAGGTACTTTTCCTTTTTAAGCAAATCCAATATTGCCTGATGCCTTTTCATAGATTATTTTCAACAAAGATAGCAAATCGGAAAAGAAACGAAATACTTTTCATTCAATCATCTACAATAAATAGCTATTTTTGCTTTCGTATTACTTCGTTATGTTACGTTTTCTTATTATATTCGAATAATATTTATTCAACTCAAAACTTTTCAATTGTGAATACAATTAACAGGGAATCATTCATTAATCAGTTAAAAGAACAGGCAGAATGGGATGTAGCTATAATTGGCGGAGGGGCTACGGGTCTTGGAATTGCTCTTGACAGTGTTAGCAGGGGTTTCAAAACTGTCCTGGTCGAAGGCGTTGATTTTTCCAAAGCTACTTCAAGCCGAAGCACCAAACTGGTTCATGGAGGAGTCAGATATCTGGCACAGGGCAATATAAAGCTTGTAAGGGAAGCTTTATATGAAAGAGGTTTAATGGCCAGAAATGCGCCACACCTCGTTTCAAATCAGGCATTCATTATACCCAATTACAGCATTTGGAATAATTATTTTTATGCAATCGGACTTAAGTTTTATGACTTTCTTTCCGGGAAGCTTAGTTTTGGAAAATCTAAAAGAATCAGCAGAAAAGAAACCGTACAAAGACTGGAAACTATCCATTCAAAAAATCTTTTTGGGGGAGTGGAATATCATGATGGACAATTTGATGACTCACGATATGCGATAAACCTGGCACAAACTTGTATTGAAAAGGGTGCTACTCTGCTGAATTATTGCAAGGCTACAGACCTGATTAAAGATAGTGATGAAAATATTGCAGGGCTTCATATCAGAGATGAAGAGACCGGAAACACCTATAAAGTTTATTCAAAAGTGGTAATAAATGCTACCGGAGTTTTTACAGATGAAATTATTCAGATGGATAACAAAATGGCCTCTGATATAGTCCGGCCAAGTCAG
>CBDUPM010000518.1:0-2630 GCA_965369105.1 uncultured Bacteroidales bacterium
GGTTATGGCGTCGTAGGTATCGGCCAGGTCGCAAATGTCCTGCAGGTTTGCAATTTCGTTTTTATACTCTTCCACTTTTTGGGCACGCATTGCATCCGGATCTTCCGCAGCCGCGATCTCCTTACGGAAAATAATATTTGCCGCTCCCTCTGGTCCCATAACTGCAATTTCTGCCGTCGGCCATGAGAAAACAAAGTCTGCTCTCAGGTGTCTAGAGTTCATTGCAATATACCCTCCGCCATAAGCTTTTCTGATAATTACAGTAATCTTTGGGACTGTCGCTTCAGAGTAAGCATACAGTACCTTGGCTCCATGCCTGATTACCCCTGCATGCTCCTGATCAACACCCGGAAGATAACCCGGAAGGTCAACCAGAGTAACGATAGGAATATTGAAGGCATCGCAGAAACGAATAAAGCGGGCTGATTTATCAGATGAATCGACATCCAGGACTCCGGCCAGTACCAGGGGCTGATTACAAACAAACCCAACCGTGGATCCTTCAAGCTTTCCAAAACCAATCACAATATTCTTTGCCCACATGCTTTGAACTTCCAGGAATTCAGAATCATCCACAAGGGCTTTTACAACATCCCTGACATCGTAGGGTTGCCTTGGATCTTCGGGTACTATCTTGGAAATATTATATTTTTTAAGAGGTAATTTTGTCTCAAACTTGATAGATCTTTCCGTATTACTCCAGGGGAGGAAATAAAGAAGTTTTTTAATCTGCTCAAAACATTCCATTTCGCTTGTGGCATAAAAATGGGCATTCCCGGTTACTTCACTGTGCACTTTTGCACCGCCCAATTCTTCCATACTGATTTCTTCTCCCAGAACAGTTTTAATAACCTCCGGACCCGTTATGAACATTTTTGAAATCTGGTCCACTACAAAAACAAAATCAGTAAGAGCAGGAGAATAAACCGCTCCCCCTGCACAGGGTCCAAGAATCACTGATAACTGCGGAATTACTCCTGATGCCAGTGTATTACGGAAAAATATTTCTCCATATCCTGCCAGTGAATTTACACCTTCCTGTATACGTGCCCCACCAGAGTCGTTTATACCAATTAAGGGCATTCTCATTTTTAAGGAATGATCCATAATTTTAGTAATCTTTCTGGCATGCATTGCACCAAGGGATCCCCCTGCTACCGTGAAATCCTGTGCAAATATGCAAATGGGTTTGCCGAAAACTGTCCCGGTTCCTATAATTACACCGTCACCATGAAGGATTTTTTTATCCATATCAAAATCACGGGCATCATGCTCAACGAATAAATCATATTCGTTAAAAGAATCAGGGTCAACTATATTCATAATTCTTTCCCGGGCAGTCATTTTACCCATAGCAACCTGCTTTTGGATTGCTATTTCACCGCCACCCTGTAGAACTTTCTCTCTTCTTTTTTTTAGCTCCAGCACTTTTTTATTAGCTGTCATAATTCTGTTTTTTAGTTAAATACCTTAAAAAGGGCTTCTGTTTTTCGAATTTTGCGATTACAAGGTTAATAAAACCGCTCAATTTAAAAAAGAATATATATCATATTTATTTACTAATTCATGATTAATTCATTAACATTGAGCAATTTAATATAGATGAAAAAAATTTCATTTACAGATCCCCAAAGTATCTGATTTTTCGAACTTCCTGCTAATTACGGTATTTCCTTTGAAATTAACAGGCATTCCATGGATAATTATTTTTTCTATTTCGGGGCCATTTTGTATAAAACAATTGCAACAACGGCAAAAATGATATTAGGTATCCACACGGCTAATAAGGGTGGAAGACTTCCGCTTATGGCAAACTGCGAAGAAAATTGCATAAACAGAATGTAGCCAAAGGCAATTCCCAGACCGGCACCCAGCTGTGCCCCGATCCCTCCCCTGACTTTCCTTGAAGAAACAGACACCCCAATCAGGGTAAGAATAAAAGCACTGAATGGAAAAGCAGTACGGCGGTATTTTTCAATAAGATAGGAGGTGACATTCATTTCACCCTGCATTAAGGATTGGTCAATAAAGTCATTCAGATCCCTCCAGCTCATAGCTTCCACTACATTTATCCTCTTATTAAAATCATCGGGATGAATACTTAAAGTGGTGTCAATCAGATTTCCAGAACGTATGGATTCATCCAATCCCTCAATATCCCGGATATAATATCTACGGATAGTCCATTTATTTTTCGTTGAATCCCAAAAAATCTGGTCAGACAAGAGTTTAGACTTTAATATCCCATCTTCAAACTTTTCTATGGAAAAATTATAGCCGGTCTGACTTACATTGCTATAACTTTCCATATAAATATAAACTCCGGGTTCTATTTGACGATGAAGATTTTTTCTTTTGAAACTCACGGGACGGCTGTGAATGTATTTTTCTTCAAAATCCAGCTTTACCTGGGTAGCATCGGGGATGACAAAATTACTGAGCAGAAAAGAGAAAGAGGCAATAACAAATGCAGATAAAAAATAGGGTAACATCATTCTGCGGAAACTGACCCCACTGCTCAGTATTGCAATGACTTCGGTACTGTAAGCCATTTTTGAAGTAAAAAATATAACCGAAATAAAGGTGAAAAGTGATGAAAAAAGAACTGCAAAATAGGGGATGAAATTTGC
>CBDUPM010000519.1:0-2629 GCA_965369105.1 uncultured Bacteroidales bacterium
CTGAAAATCCGTCCCCGATAGCTATCGGGGCTGGTTCAATTCCAGGTGGCACCACAGCATGTAAAGTCGGCCATAGCCGACTTTTTGCATAAAAGGCTTCAGGCTTGTAAGCTTGCTTAATTAAGTCTGGAGCCTTTTATGTAAAAAATCGTGTAACGATTTTCATGATGTGAGTTTTTTAATAAACCGACAGGAATCACTGACTGAAAGGAAGTAATTCCAGGTGGTTTTCTCAAAAACATACCGCCCGGAATCACCGACTGGAAGGAGGTAATTCATTAAAACAGAATGAGTGTAAAGAGCAAGAGCAATAAACACCACTCTTTTTTTCTTCACTCTCACATTCAAACTCACACTTCTTCCCATTAATGCAAAAAATACTGTAACGATTTTCATGATGTGAGTTTTTTAATAAACCGACAGGAATCACTGACTGAAAGGAAGTAATTCCAGGTGGCACCACAAAAAAAGAAGAATGAGTGTGAAGATAATTACGTGGTATTTGTGTTAGGAGGAATCTAATTAAGAATCCATTTGAATCATTTGGCTTTTAACTGGCAGACTCACTTAAAACTTAATACCTATTTATAAAGACTATCCACCGCCAGAACCAGAAACATAAAATTCGTAGCACCTCCACCCATTACATATTCTGTTTGTTGCCAGAAATAGGGCCAGATTTTCATTTCAGGTAAATCAGGCCGGATTAATGCGGTTCCTGATGCTACACCACCTGGAATAAATGACCAGTCGGCCCGATTTACTCCATATGCAGTAGTTACTGATTTTGATCCTACACCGGAAACAAAAGAGGAATTATTGATTCCGGGGTGGACACCCAGTACAAAATTCAGGGCATTTTCAAACATTTCAGTTCCGGTTTCTGTTGGCCATGCTTTGTAAAAAAAATACTGATCAACCCCGAATTTCTGAATGGACCATCCTGCACCCCAAATATTTGGTTTATATGGAACACCATAGGGAGAATCTGTTTTTTGTTGCTGTTTTAAACCGGACTGGTAGCTTTCAACCGCTTTCGTAAGATCGGAATTAAACTGTATATCATTCATCTCATTTAATAGCCTTCCAATCATCCATCCATTTGATTTTACATCGGAAAGAATATCCTTTTTAAAAAGTAAGATTTCCTTTTTAAATTCGGTTGAGCCAGTTGTAAGTATCAATTCTGTAAGCGCAAAAATCCTTGATCTCAAATTCCTTTTATTCTCTTTTGCATTGCTAAATAATTCAAGGGCTACTTTTAAGGATTCTGCTGAAAGCTTTGGGTTTTCATCTCTCAAAACCCGGGAAGCTGCTGCCAGGCAACCAGCAACCTCTAATTCCCTTCCGGAATTGTTTTCAGTAAATACCCATCTGTCGTCTGCTCTTGTCGTATCATCGCTATAAATTCTTCCAGGACCTGCAGGAATTTCGGCAATATTATCTGTCATGGATACAGCATCCCCTAACATCACATATTGCCGCAGATCCGATGCTATGATGCCTCTGTATAATCGACCCATAGAATGGTAGCCACCCAGTATGGAATGTAATCCATGTTCCATTTGCTGAATAATATCGTCCTTCCCGTCGGGTTCATGAATTTCTACCAGTTTTTCCTCAAAATTTATAGTGGTCACATCATGATTGAGATTAAATTCTTCTTTCATAAGTGCCAGCAACCAAACCGTCCTGGCCTGAGATTCCACCCTCAGATCGTAATCCCCGGCATCATGCCAACCTCCCTGGTTTAGTCCGGGAACATGGTCCAGCGGTTCAAAATGTGTTAGGGTTTCGGCACCCTGCTTGTAACCATCAAAGTGATTATGGTTCAGGGGAGCCATCAGGGCATCGTCTGAATGACAGCGGTCATGCCAAACCCTGTATTTCTCGTTTACTCTCATATGACACATCTGGACAGGCAGAAAATATTCCAGTCCGGGTTGCCAGGTATTGTTTTTGTATACATCTTCGCTAATTTGAAAGGCATGTGATATTGCCTTTCCACACTGGATCTGGTAGATTCCCGGTGAGTTAATTTCCGAAAAATCAATCTGATCATAATTATAACGCAAAAACTTTCCCCACTCAGAAGTCATTCCTTCTCTTACAACTACCCTGCCTGTTTCCCCTACTTTAAACAATGTATATGGCAAGGCTTTTTCGTTTCGTTTATCTTTTTCGATAACAGCGATTTTCTTTTGAACCGGATGATAACCCACCTGGGATATTTGAATTATTTCAGGATAATTCCAATCTTGCTCTACATTTGGTGTTATAATCCATTCGATGGCATTTCTGGTTTTTCCGGCCGGTACCCTGCTTCTTACGATAAACCATCCATTATTATGGTTGGACCTTCCATCCAGTAGTTCCAGTTTATTTTCACGGGTTTCAATAAGCATTCTTTGCAGATCCTTTTCCGGAGCTATAATTAGTTTTTTCCCGCTTGCCAGAGGTTTGCTAATCATTCCTCCTTCAGATTCTACCATCTCTCCAAAAGGCTGTAGCGGAAATATTCCTGTTTTCTCATCCATTATATAAGAATGTCCGAATAAATCACCGGGGAATAATTCAAGATTAAAACCTATTTTTCCTACCCAGCTTTCAGGAATTGCTTCTTCAAGGT
>CBDUPM010000520.1:0-2628 GCA_965369105.1 uncultured Bacteroidales bacterium
TAATGATTACTACTTAACCATTACAGAAAGTAAAAAAAGATTTAACCGGGATGGTAAGTCCTTTTACGAAAAACACAAGGTATTTCTTTATAAAGAAGACTTTGACAAGTTTGTTGATGGTTTGCAATCCGCCATTGAATACATTAAGAAAAACAATCCTCAAATGATGAATGAAGAGCCTGTTCATGAGAAAAATGAAGAAGATTCTCTGGAAAAGGAATATACCAGCATTGAGTTTGAGGATTTGGGTGAATCAAAATCCTGATTTTTGCCTTTCGCCTCCATTTTAATAACCTGCATTACTTATGAAATGCAGGAGTTTCTCTATGCCAATAATTCAGGTCAGTTTTCCAAGGAGTCAATATCCATTTGATTATTTCTTTTCTCGGTAAGAAATTCTTCTATTTCATTGAAGCTTAACTTCTTAACATTTGTAATTACAAAATCAGACTGTAAAAACCCACCCAGATTATTACATTCCAGTATGGCTTCTTCAAATACCGGTTTGATAGGTATTTGCATAGGAATCACGGCCATAATAGTTGCCAGATTTCCGGAAAAATCAAGGTCTTCTATTTCGGAATTATGTCTGTGCAAAGTAAATTCAAATTCTTTTTTAATTATATCTTTTTGAAGATCATTAAACTCTTCCGGTTCCTCCCCCAGGATAACGACAAAATATCTGAGCTTATGCCCCTTACCTCCCAGTCCTGTGGAAATGAAAATCTGATTCTCATCCAATAATTTTGATTCCAGAAGCATTCTTGATTCCTGCAGGGCCATAATGGTCCAATCCTTAAGTTCTGAAGGGCTGTTCCCCAGAAAATTCTGCAGTTTCCTGAAAGATTCAACTTTATCCTGTGATGCAAGCTTAACAAGGATATCCTTCTTTTGCCTGATGCTCACGTCTTCCTTATACAAATCATCAGCACTACCCGGATCAAGCCTGTTTTTAAATTCTTTTTTATATTTCCTGGAAGTATCAAAATATTTCATCTGGACATCCAGATCAATTTGATCTTCAAGAATATTAAGGTTTCCTGGTAATACTCCAATAATCTCCTTTATCTTATCATATATATTTTCGTTTTCTTTCATTAAACTTTCTAACGGTATTTAAAATTATAAGTTACGAAATAAAAAGTGAATAAAGCAAATTATAATTAATATGATAATTAGTAAAACTTCATTTTATCAATTTTATTGCTCTGATTTAGTGGAGTTTAATACATAAGGTTATTTTCTGATTATCTTTTTAAATACCTACTTATTGGGATAAAATTCCCCAAATTCTTTAATAATATTGTAGCAGTACAAGCAACACATGAAATTATCGGAATTAGATACCGGGAAAAGTGGAATTATCGTGAAGGTAAGAGGCCATGGAGCTTTCAGGAAAAGGATATCTGAGATGGGATTTATTAAAGGCCAGTCGGTTAAGGTCATAAAAAATGCCCCTTTATTAGATCCTGTTCAGTACAGCATCATGGGCTACGAAATAAGTTTGCGTAAAACTGAGGCCGGTTTGATTGAGGTTCTGAACGACATTCCCGGAAAAACCCAATCCCGTGAATACCTGGGTACTCTTGAGCAACCCTCTGAAAATGGACATGTAAAGAAAGCAGAAAAGGTCATAAATGTAGCATTGGTCGGAAATCCGAACTCAGGTAAAACATCGGTCTTTAATTCCGCTTCCCGATCGACAGAACATGTTGGAAATTACAGTGGGGTAACCATCGACTCTAAAATGGCTAAAATAGAATTCCAGGGTTATACCTTTAATATTTATGATCTGCCCGGGACCTATTCGCTGAGCTCCTATTCCCCGGAAGAAGTTTATGTAAGGAATTTTATTTCTGAGCAATTTCCTGATATTATTCTCAATGTGGTTGATGCCACCAACCTGGAAAGAAATTTATTGCTAACCACCCAGCTGGTTGATTTAAACCAACGTATGGTTATCGCATTAAATATGTTTGATGAGCTGAAAAAAAGTAAGGATAAGTTCGACTATATATCTTTTGGAAAACTTCTGGGAGTGCCGGTCATCCCCACAGTCGGGTCAAAAGGAAAAGGTCTGGCACGGCTATTTAATGCCATAATCCAAAAATTTAATGAATCGGAACAGGACAAAAAGCACCTGAATATAAATTTTGGCCAGGATGTTGAAAAATCCATTCATAAAATCAGGCAGAAAATCTTCATTCCGGAAAATTATCATGTTACCGCACGGCAATGTGCCCGTTTTATCTCTATAAAATTGCTCGAAAAAGATCCGGAAATACAAAGTGCAGTTGAAAATTGTATAAACACAGATGAAATCAGGCAAACCGCAGAATCTGAAATTAAAAGTCTGGAACTGATGTATAGCGACCAGACTGAAAACCTGGTGACTGATTCAAGATTTGGTTTTATTGCAGGAGCCCTGAAAGAAACCTATCAATACAGTAATGCTAAAAAGAATAAAAGATCTGAAAAAATTGATAGTTTCCTTACTCATAAATACTTAGCTATTCCCATATTTTTCGGATTTCTTTGGTTGATGTTCATTAGTACCTTTAAAATTGGTCAGTATCCAATGGCATGGATTGATCATTTGGTGGGATGGTTATCTTCAAAAACAATGCA
>CBDUPM010000521.1:0-2624 GCA_965369105.1 uncultured Bacteroidales bacterium
CGTAAAAATAAGTTTGCAGAACTGAAAAATAAGTTATAGATTTGTTTCGTTAACATTTTAAAAGGTGATCAAATGGTAACTCTGACAAAAGCGGAAGAAAGGATTATGCAGATCCTCTGGGATATTGAAAAAGGATTTATAAAGGATATCCAGGAACATTTTCCGGATCCACAGCCACCCTACAATACCATCTCAACCATTGTAAGGGTGCTGGTGAAAAAGGAAATTGTTTCTTTTAAATCCTATGGAGGATCGCACCAATATTATCCTCTGATCTCAAAAGAAGACTATCGAAATGATCAAATGGGCAGTTTGATGAAGAATTATTTCGGAAATTCTTTGAGTGAAGTGGTGAATTTTTTATCTGAAAAAAAGGATCTGGATGTGGATGAGGTGAATGAAGCTCTTGAGATGTTGGAAGAATTGAAGAAGAAGAAGGGAGAATAATGTGCTCCACCTCCGTAAACTTCGGCGGATAAATAAAATGCTAATGTGCTGATGGGGAGTCCACAGTCGACAGTCGGCGGTCGACCGTTGACAGACCAACTGAACCCACAACCCACAACCCACAACAACTATGGCAATCTTCCTGAAATACCTACTCGAAACCGGCCTCTGCCTGAGCCTCCTGTACCTGGCATACTGGCTGTTTCTCCGGAAGGAAACCTATTTCAACTTTAATCGGATTTTTCTGGTTGGAAGTGTTTTCCTGACATTAGTTGTCCCGGTTTTACATCTGAGTTTTATGGTTAAACAAGGCAGTACAATGGAAGAACCGGCCCTTGGAATTACCAAATTCAGAAGCTACTACGAAGAATTGATTATGTTGAGTGTGGCAGATTTTGGAACAGAACCGGGAAAAAGGCATTCCGGGAAGACAGGAAATTTTCATGGAGGGGGGCTTGATGATATCGGAACAGATCCTGCTTTTGCTGATCCGGACAGAGAAGAGGCAGAAGTCAATAATGGAATTTTGGGAAAGAAAACGAAGTTCTTTGGAGGGATTTCTCTTTCAACATTAATTTTAATCCTATATATAACTGGAGTAATGTATTTTTTAGTCAGGTTTGTATACCTGCTTATCCGGCTTTTTTTGCTTGCCCGCAAAAACGGGATTCACAAAAAAGAAGGTTTCCGGGTGGTTGAGATCAAAGAAGATATTTCTCCATTCTCCTTTTTCCGCTTTTTATTTATTAATAACAGCTTCTTTAATGAATCTGAATTAGAAAATGTGCTGGAGCATGAAAAGGCCCATATCAGGCAAAGGCACTCCATTGATCATCTTTTTATACACGGACTTGCCATTTTTCAGTGGTTCAATCCATTTGCCTGGCAAATGAGAAAAGCATTGAAAACAACGCATGAATACATTGCTGACCGGCAGGTTATTAACAGAGGTTTTGAACTGTTTGATTACCAATCTTTACTGTTGAAACAGGTGATAGGATATCACTCTGTGGAACTGGTAAATAATTTTAATTTAAAACCTATTAAAAACAGAATAATCATGATGAATAAAACAAAATCGGGATTCCCGGCTAAGCTCAAAGCACTGCTGGTTATACCCTTCGCCATAGCCATTTTTCTCTTTTTTGCCGACTTTACACTGGTAAAACCAGGAGATACGAAATTGAATTTAAAAACTCTTCTTACCGAAAATAAAATTAAGACAAAGCTGGAAGGATTATGGATTTGTCAGTCGATGGATGAATTCAGTGAGAAAATTCATTTCACGGCTGATAAAATCTCCTTTGCAATGAATTCTGAAATCCGCAGCTACTATTGGAAACCTGAAGCCGGAAAATTGATACTATCTGATGCAGAAAACGCTAAGGGTACTGCTTTTAAATATGAACTTAAGGGAGATGTATTGAAGTTTTGGTGGAGCGAAGCCAAAAGCAGTCAGTACAGGAAATCCAAAGCCGGAAATACCCTCGATCATTTTCTTATGGAGCAGGATATGAACATTGAATTGCCTTCCATATCCCAATTCAGATTGATGGAAAAACAGGATAATATTGTAAAAATTTGCATGGCACAGGATGCAAATGGAAGTATAGTGTTGACTCTTGACGGAAAGAAAACAGGGATGGAAGAAATTCAGGTATCAATAGAAAAAAAGCTTTCTCAAATAAACAAATTGGAGAAATCTTCTTTCACCACCATGCTCTATATTGACAAAACAATACCTATGGGGAAAGTGGAAAAGCTAAGAGAGGAACTCAGGAAAGCCATTGCACTGAAAACAGCTGAAGGCGGCTATCCTTACGGGTCAGATCACGAAGTATCGGAATTGCTTTTCCACACAGTTGGGCTTCCAAGAATGCTTCCTCCCCTGGATACAAAGCTGGTTAGTAAAGAAGAAGTAAAGAAAGATGGAATTGTACTTTTCGAAATCAAACTTTCAGAGCGAAACATGAATCCGGCCGACCTTGAATCCAGTCTTAAAAAGCTCATAAGTGAAAACGAAAAGTATCTTTTTTCCCTGGAATACGATGATGAAATTCCCTATGGTCAATATATAGAAACGGTGGATATGGTTTACAAGGTGATCTATGAGTTCAGGAACAATTTGGCAATGGAAAAGCATCAGCATCCCTATTCTGAATTGGGACCGGAGCTTC
>CBDUPM010000522.1:0-2609 GCA_965369105.1 uncultured Bacteroidales bacterium
AAAAAAATTAATTTTTGAGAATCTTCCGCTTTAAACCTTTAATGTTTATTTTTGTTAAAGGAAGAGAAAAGTTAAACCGGCCTGAAACAACAATCCGATTGTGTATTGAATAAGGCACAATTTTTACTAATATGATCGAAAAGTTACTGAAATCTTCTTTTCAAAGATTCGCCAGAATTGAGAGTCTGAGTGGTATATTCTTATTTGGTGCCACTATTGTAGCCCTGATTTGGGCTAATTCACCTTTGTCCCCTTATTACGAGGAACTGAGAAATTTTAAAATTGGGATTGTTACCGATGTTTTCGAGCTTAACAAACCTATTATTCTGTGGGTAAATGATGGTCTCATGGCCATATTCTTCTTTTTAATTGGTCTGGAGATTAAAAGGGAATTGGTAATCGGTGAACTCAATACCCTAAGAAAAGCAAGTTTTCCATTTATAGCCGCAATAGGAGGTATGATAATCCCGGTAGGTCTATACCTTTTGCTGAATAACAATCCGGAAACCGCAAAAGGCTGGGGTATTCCAATGGCAGCAGATATTGCATTTGCCCTGGCGATTCTGAATCTTCTTGGTAAAAGAATCCCCATCGCTCTCAAGGTATTTTTGACGGCCTTTGCTATAATTGATGACCTGGGGGCTGTAATGGTAATTGCAGTATTTTACAGTGCATCAATCAACTGGTCCCTGGTATTGATCGCGCTGGGAATGCTTATGTTCTTGTTTCTGTTGGCCTACCTTCAGATACATGCCAAATACCTGATTCTGTTTTTTGGAATTATTATATGGTATCTTTTCCTGAAAAGTGGAATCCATCCTACTATTGCAGGTGTTTTACTTGCCTTTACTGTTCCGATCCGTCAAAAAATTGACACCAATGTATACCGGCGAAAACTGGGATGGATATTTAAAGAAATTAAAAAATCGGAGGACAATGGAAATCCAACCCTGACACCCCAGCAAATCGATCAAATTGATGAACTGGAAGAATGGACACGAAGGGTTCAGTCTCCCCTCCAGATGCTGGAACATCGCCTGCATAATTATGTTGCCTTCCTGATTATGCCCGTTTTTGCCCTTGTAAATGCTGGTGTTTCTTTTCAGGGTGATATGGATTTAAATACCAATCTGATCATTACCATTGCCATCAGCCTGTTTGTAGGTAATTTTGTAGGAGTAAGCCTGATATCTCTGCTGGGTCTGAAATTACGGATTACTGAATTGCCAGAGGATGTTGACAAGATTCAGATAATCGGGGTTTCCTTTCTTGCCGGAGTAGGGTTTACGATGTCCATATTTATTGCAAACCTTGCCTTTGCTCAAAGTCAGATGTTTATTGATTCTGCTAAAATTGGAATTCTGATAGGATCTGTTATTTCAGGACTTGCAGGATACTTTTTTCTGAGATTAGTTTCAAAAGAGAAAGCTCTGAAATAAGCGCTTCTCTTCAGTCTTAAAGGCTGCAAAAAAAACTTCTGTAATTAAAATTGGAATTCATCCCTTTTGTACCTACCTATGTACTTTCCGGGATTTATCCTGTAAAACATATACGACTTGTCTGATTTTTTCACCCTTTAATTTGCTTTTTTACAGAAAAAGTATTTTAATGACAATATACTTTTATGAGAGATTTGATGAAAACGACACCTGAAAAATATAAAGCATATCACCTAAATAATTTTAAGGAAATCCCTCAGCTAAAAAAAGCCCTGTCAAAAGAGGAAATAAAAAGTATAGAGGTTGTGGGAAGTGTACTGCCCTTTAAAATCAATAATTATTTAATCAATGAATTAATAGATTGGTGGAATATTCCTGATGATCCGATTTTTCAACTATGTTTTCCGCAAAAAGGAATGTTATCTGATAAGCATTATGGCCAAATGGAATCATTATTGGCCCGTACTTCAGACAAATTATTGATAAATAAACGCAGAAATAATATCCTTTCCGAACTTAACCCACATCCTGCAGGTCAGGAGGAAAATATTCCTGAATTGAATGGTGAAAAATTAATTGGCCTTCAGCACAAATACCGGGAGACTGTGTTATTTTTTCCAAGAAGCTGCCAGACCTGTCATGCCTATTGCAGCTTTTGTTTCAGATGGCCCCAGTTCACGGAGATGGATGAAGTTCGGTTTGCCATGAAGGAGTCGAGATACCTTGTTAAATACTTAAAAAAGCACCCGGAGGAAACTGACCTGCTTTTTACCGGTGGTGATCCGATGATAATGTCGGCAAAAAAGTTTAAGTCCTATATTGACCCGATTCTTGAAACAAATATTGAAAATCTTCAAACAATCAGGATAGGAAGCAAATCTCTTTCCTTTTGGCCCTATAAATTCATTTCTGATCCGGATGCAGATGATATGCTTCGAATATTTGAGAAAATTGTAAGAAAAGGCTATCACCTGGCTTTTATGGCACATTTTAATCATCCCAATGAAATGGAAACCAAAGCCGCCCAAAAAGCTATAAAAAGAATTCAGGCTACAGGGGCTCAGATCAGAACCCAGTCTCCCCTTCTCAGAAATATTAATAACCATGGTGAAATTTGGAAGAAAATGTGGAAGCAACAGGTGCAATTGGGAATGATACCCTATTATATGT
>CBDUPM010000523.1:0-2605 GCA_965369105.1 uncultured Bacteroidales bacterium
TTTTCTTTGGATTGAATGAGGGCTTCTTCAGCCAGCTTACGGCTGGTTATATCATGGATAATGGAATGATGGAATTCCTTGTTTCCAATATTAATGGTGCTGCTGAATACTTCAACATCTCTGATGCTGCCATTTTTTAGCCTGTGCCTGAACTCGAATTGATTTTTTTTATTTGAAATAACCCTTTCAATATTTAGTTTTATCTCTTCCTCTGTTGTGGTATTGATTTCCTGAATTTTCATCCCTTTTAATTCTTCGCGCTTCCAGCCATAATAATTCGAGGCAGAGGCATTAGCATCAATAATATCGCCTGTGTCAGGATCAATCAATAGTTTAACGGCTGTATGATCTTCAAATAACCTTCGGAACTTTTCTTCGCTCTCCAATAAAGTCTTTTCTGCTTTTTTCCTTTTAGCCTCCTCTTTTAAAATATTTCTCACTTTTGATAGTGAATAAAAATAATAGGAGATGGTCAAGAAAAGTAAAATGAAAACCAGGACCAATCGGTTCCGAAGGCTCGTAAGGGCATTATAAATCCCTTTTTCCTGGTATGAAATCAGGATTGTCCAATAGGTATTTCCTAATGGAGTCCGATAAAAAACGATATCCTTTTCGAAACGTTTCGGATTCTCCATTTCCATTTCTTCCAGGTGAACCCCTTTAGAAACCCCGCTTTCCGCCATTTTAATTTTATTAAATAATTCTTTAGCGGATGGATCGTTATTATAATTATTATCAAAAAAAGATTTTCCGGTATGCTGATGAACAGGACAGTAAATTTCAATACCATTTTCAGTTATTAACCACACATGTCCGGTCCCCCTGATCCTTATATCACCCAGATAAATTTTTCCCAGCTCATCAATTGGGATTAACACCGCAAGACTCCCTGTAAAAGACTCATCCTGAAAAACAGGAACATGAAGCGCTATGGCCAGATAACCCTGCGCAGACATAAATACATCGCTAATGATGGGTTCCCGGGTTTCAATGACCTGTTGAACATGCTTTTGATAAGATATATCATCTCCTATAACCGATTCATCTTCCGGATAAGTATACAGGATAAGCCCGTTGGAGTCTACCCTGGTAATGGCAGATAATAATTCATTATGATTTTTATAGAAATTTGCCAGAAAGGCTTTCCCTTTTTCAGAAAAAACAAAAATTTCTTCCTGTTCAGAAAGAAAAGTCAGATCAGATTCAGTATCCTTAAAAAAGGAGGTAATACCCTGGGATGCCGTCCTGGCTAATGTGATTTGTTCATTATTAAATTCATTTAAGGTTTTATCCTTAATATCATTATATATCAGAAAGAAAATAATAAAGAATATGACCAATATGGCAGGCATTACTAAATACCGGGTTGAAATTTTCAATTTTGTCATTTATCTTTTCATTTTTCAATGGAAATTTTCATTCCCACATTCCCTTTTTCTTTGATCAGATGAAAGCTTAATCTTTAGTTACAGATCCTGTAATTGCTTAATCCTTCATGCCTTATTGAAAAACTGATGATTAGTTTTCAATATTATTTACGCAATTCATTAATACAAAGTTTATTTTCCCCAATAAAAAATCAGGTTTAGTTACCGGATGGTAGTCCCAGGTTGATTGGTACAATAAAGATATATGTTTTTCAATTATCTGCAAATGTCATGAATTGTTTATTTTAAATTTATCCTTTCAGGGAATTGAATAATTCCTCACCCCGGGCTTACCCTCCATTACAATTAATCAATCCTGCTGCTTTGCGCATAAAAATGAATAATAAATGCCCGGTAAAATCCGCAGGAAGTATTATTCATTCAGGAGGCTTCAGGAGCCGAATAATCATTCAGTATTTCATCCATCAGCCGGCTGGTATGGGCTGCAATATGAACATCAGCCGGAGTTTTAGCTTTGCCCAATAAAAAGTCTGAAATAGATTGAATAAAGGGTTGTTGAATATGTTCCGGTCGTTCAAAATCAATGATTTCTTCTCCCTTAGCCCCATTTAATCTAATGGGTGAATGTTTAAAGGAAGAAAAACTGACAGAACCTTCGGATCCCACAATTTCAATTTCATCCTTTTCCTCTTTTTCTGACACACAAAAGCACCATGAACCCGTTCCGGTAAGCCCGTTTTCAAACTGAAAAATAGCGGTAACGGTGTCTTCAGCCGGATAAAGCTTTGCCTGGTTTGAAGCGGTTCCCCTCACTTTTTCAATTTTACCAAAGAAATACTGCAAAATATCCAGCTGATGGGAGGCCAGGTCCACAAAATGGCCGCCTCCTGCAATTTCAGGGAGCACCCGCCATGGTTTATCCGGTCCGGTTTCATCTTCCCGGACGGGAAAATGAAGTTTTAAATTCAGGATTCTGGGAGTTCCTATTTTTCCCTTATCAATCAGGTCTTTAACTATATTGAATTCCTCCAGCCCCCGACGGTAGAAAGCAACAAAAAGGGGCAACTTTTTTTCTTCTGCTTTCCGGATCATCTCCAGGCATTGCTGATAATTTAATGCCATAGGCTTCTCGACATATACCGGCTTACCTGCTTCCAGGGCCCTTAAGGTATATTCAGCGTGCGAATCGGGAGGAGTGGCGACATACACCGCATCCA
>CBDUPM010000524.1:0-2600 GCA_965369105.1 uncultured Bacteroidales bacterium
AAAATTTTCTGGACATTTCAGTATGAATGGTTTCCCATTTTGAAAAACTAATTTCCGTTTCTGAATTTCCCAGTATCACCTGTTGATCCTCAATACTCACCAGGAAGGATTTCGCCTCACCGGATTCGGGATTATAAACTGCATGGTGTCTGAATTTTGAAATATCAAAGTTTGCATTTAAGGTCCGGTTGATCCTTTTTAAGAGGTTGAGGTTGAAATCCCTGGTATAACCATGAGGATCGTTGTATGCCTTCAGAATTAAATCAGGATCCTTAATAAGGTCGAATCCGGTAAGGATCATATCACCGGGTTTCACTGCTTCTGCAATTTTACGAAAAAACACTTCTGATTCCTCTTCTGTATAATTGCCAATGTTTGAACCCAGGAAAAGGGATAACCGGGGGCAGGTTTCGCAATAATTTAAATCATGTAATACTTCAAAATAATCCCCGGTCATTGCTGAAGTAATTAATTGCGGGAATTCATTGTTCATCTTAGTTTCAATCTGTCTGATGGCTTCTTCAGAGATATCCACAGGGACATATTTGAAATTCACTCCTTTTTTAAGGAAGCTTTTAATTAGCACTGCGGTTTTTAATCCGTCTCCTGCTCCAAGCTCAACAAGATCAAAATGTTTATGGTTCCATGAACTTAACATGGATAAAATCCGGTCTGACTGGGTTTCAAAAATTTCATATTCTGAATCGGTCAGGTAATACTCAGGCATCGACATGATTTTTTGAAAAATCTTACTTCCTTCATCATCATAGAAATATTTGGAAGAAATGCTTTTCTTTTTTGCTTTCAATCCGGCCAGGATATCGGTTTCAAAATTGGTTTGAACGATAGATGTTGTATTTTCCATATTATTTTTTTTACCTGGCCAGTCTTATTCCCGTGAATTGCCAGCCCGATTCAGGATGAAAAAAGTTACGGTATGTTTTTCTGCTGTGACCCGGCGAGGTCGCTACAGATGATCCCCTGAGAACTTTCTGGTTTACCATAAATTTCCCATTGTATTCTCCAATTGCGCCCGGAAGTTTCTTAAAACCCGGGTATGGCAAATAGGCACTTTCGGTCCATTCCCATCTTTCTCCCCACTTAAATTTGTTTGCTGATGCCTCCCATTCAAATTCTGTAGGAAGTCTCACTCCCTTCCATTGTGCAAAAGCATAAGCTTCATAATAACTAACATGAGTTACCGGTGCAAGGGGGTTAATTTTTTTAAGCCCGGAAAGGGTATAATAATACCATTCCGATCCTTTTTTATGCCAATATAAAGGGGCTGTCACCTTTTCTTTTTGAATCCATGCATAGCCGTCTGAATGCCAAAAATCAGGCTCCTGGTATCCTCCTGAGGATATAAACTCCAGGTATTCTTCGTTGGAAACCAATTGGTCTGAGATCCGGAAGAATTCCAGATAGACTTTATGCCGGGATGTCTCATTATCGTAGTGAAAGTCCTTGCCTTTGTAACCAATTTCATAAATACCTTCCTGTATATCAATCCAGCTTGCTTTGGATACCTTTCCGGATTCACAAAGGGCAATTTCTGAATATTCCGGGAAAAGAGGCTGGGTTCCTAAAATGTATTTAATGTCAGAAAGAAACAATTCCTGGTGTTGTTGTTCATGATTTAATCCCAGGCGAACAAGGTCCATGAATTCCGGGTCAGTTTCCTTCAGCAATTTATACATTTCCCTGTCTACATATCTCCTGTAATTCATAATTTCTTCCACAGTCGGACGGGTCATCTGGCCTCTGTGTCCCCTCGTTAGTCTTTCCCCTACATTCACATAATATGAATTGAAAAGAAAGGAAAAATCTTTATTAAATATTTTATAATTCTTATGGTAATTCTTTAAAATAAACTCTTCAAAAAACCATGTGGTATGTGCAAGATTCCATTTTACCGGGCTGACAAATTCAACCGGCTGAACAACAAAATCCTCTGTTTTAAGGGACTTCACCTGTTGCAATGACTTATCCCGGATTTCCTTAAATTGATTTAATAATTCCATAAAAGTGAAGATATTGATACCAACAATCAGATAAATAAATAGTTCGTCCCGGTAATAATTTCCTTACAATTTATGAATATATATTTTTTTTGAGCAGGATTTTTTAAAACTTTCAGGAATTAAATTCCTCAGGGTTGAAAGTTAAGGAAAGACTTTTCAGGTAGGCTATAATCCGGAAAAGAATAATTCTTTGGGTAAATTTTGACTTTAAAGGCTATCAGGAATTTATACTCAAATTTACCGCATAGCCATTATGTTTTCTTATATTTATTACCTGACCGGATTCAAATAACAGGTACTGGCCTTTGATTCCTGACAAAACATCTTCGATAACCGGAGTTTTATCCAGGTTTATACTTTTGACTTTTTCAGGATATTTTTCGACCGGATAATGGATTTCTGTGATTTCATCATCATCGGTTGCATATTCCTGGAAATCATAATGAAGCAGATCAATAGCCCTGTCCTTCTCTTCCACGAGGTCAATATTTTCGGCCAGTTTATTGGTGAGCATGTTTCTCCAGTTTGTCTTATCATTAATATGTGCCTTCAGGGCAACCTCGATACTACCTGCAAGAT
>CBDUPM010000525.1:0-2588 GCA_965369105.1 uncultured Bacteroidales bacterium
TTATTCCGGCAATGATTCACCGGACAGTATTTATACCAACAATTATCTCAGCTATGCTTGCAGAACGGCAAAATACTTTAATGCCGATTATTCCTGTATCTGCAGAAGCGGAATAGGAATCAGCATTAGCTGGTTTCCAATGATAATGCCCGAAATGTTTAATCTTCTTGATCCAAATGATAAGGAAAGTAAATGGGATTTCTCTGATTTTAAACCGGATATTGTGGTTATAAATTTGCTTCAGAACGACTCCTGGCTGGTGAACAGGCCTCAGATGGAGGTATTCAAACAGCGGTTTGGAGAAAAACCTCCGGATGACAATTTCATGATTTCATCCTATGCTCAATTTATCAAAAATATCCGATCTGTATATCCGCAGACAAGTATTATTTGTATACTTGGAAACATGGATGCAACAGCAGAAGGATCAAAATGGCCCGGAATTATTGAACAGGCGGTTGAAAAGCTTGAAGACAATAAAATTTACACCCATTTTATCCCATATAAAGATACTCCGGGACATCCTAAAATAGAAGAACAGGAAGTGATGGCTCTAAGTCTTATAAATTTTATTGAAGAAAATATTTCATGGTAATCAAACCCGGTAATTATCTAACTTCTGACATAAAAGCTAATTTGAAAAATATCATCCTTTTAAAAGCTGAAAATTATTGATTGATTTTGTATAGATTTAGGGCGATTTTGAAAGAAAAAAAATTAGTGATTCAGGGAAAATTGTATAGCAAATGAGGAAACTGTATAAAAATAGAAAATATTAAAAATCAAATACATCCATATGAATGATATTATTATCTGGGCCGGAATTCTTCTTTGTATATCTCAATCAGCTATTTTCTCCGGATTGAATCTGGCATTTTTCAGTCTGACAAGGCTTCGCCTGGAAATCGAAGCAGAGAACTCAGCTAAAAGCGGAGCCATGAATGTTCTTTCGATGAGAAAAGACTCGAATTTTCTGCTGACAACTATATTGTGGGGAAATGTCGGGATAAATGTTTTGTTGACATTGCTAACAGATTCGGTATTATTTGGCATTTATTCCTTTGCATTTTCCACAGGTCTTATTACCATTTTCGGTGAAATTGTTCCCCAGGCATACTTTTCCCGAAATGCCTTAAGAATGGCATCTCTTCTTGCCCCCATATTAAAATTTTATCAGTTCCTTCTGTATCCGGTTGCAAAACCAACCGCACTCCTCCTGGATAAATGGCTTGGAAAAGAATCAGTACAATTTTTTGCAGAAAAAAATATCATTTTGTTTATTAAAAAACATATTGAAGGGTCTGAAAGTGAAATTGATGTTATTGAAGGTACCGGAGCGATAAATTTCTTTTCTATGGATGATTTATTGGTAACCGAGGAAGGAGAAGACCTGACTCCTGCAAGCATTATTTCCCTGAAAAGCAATGAGAAAGGTATAATTTTCCCGGAATATTCATGTAATCCGAATGATCCTTTTATTCAAAAAATTAACAGCTCAGGTGAAAAATGGGTAATCATAACGGACGAATTGAACGAGCCCCGTTTAGTTTTGGACGCAGATGGGTTTATACGTGCTGAATTATTTTGCAAAGATTGCGAGGGAATCATGAATTATTGCCATATTCCGGTTGTAATCAGGGACCCTGGTACCGATATTGGCCATCTGATCAAAACCATGCGAAAAAACAGTGATATCAATTCTGACCTCCCGATAGAACGCGACATTGCCATTTTCTGGACAGAGAAAAATAAGAGAATCATTACTGGTGCTGATATATTTGGAAGACTCCTAAAGGGAATAAAATAAAAATGAAAAGTCAATATAAAATAATTGCCTTTGATGCCGATGATACCTTATGGGTAAACGAAAGCTATTATCGGGAATCAGAAAAATATTTTGCCGAATTATTATCTGAATATTTACCCGCAGAGGAGGTAAATGAAATACTCTTTCAAACTGAAATGCAGAATCTTGAAATTTATGGTTACGGGGCAAAAGCCTTTGTTCTTTCTTTGCTGGAGGCTGCTTTAAAGATTACAAAAAATAAATTACCCCCGCTTATAACCTCCAAAATTCTGGACCTGGGAAAGGATTTAATTAATAAACCGGTAGTTTTATTGGAAGGGGTCCAAACTGTTTTAGCGGAACTCAAGAAAAAAGGTCATAAAATGGTTGTAGCCACCAAGGGGGATTTACTGGACCAGGAAAGGAAACTTGCTAAATCAAACATAGAAGAATTTTTCCACCATGTGGAAGTGATGAGTGATAAAAAAGAAGTCAATTACAGTCAATTGTTATCCCACCTCGAGATCAAACCCTCTGAATTCCTGATGATTGGTAATTCTTTGAAATCGGATATTATCCCTGTGTTGAATATTGGAGGAAATGCCATCCATGTGCCTTTTCCTGACACCTGGGAATATGAAAATAATGTTGTAATTAAGGATAGTCATAAATTTGAGGTAGCGGAAGACCTGACAGAGGTTTTGAAAATGATTTAAAATAAAAAAAACGATTCAAAAAACAGGTCCGCCAGACAACACTTGTAATTCTTTTCCTCCGTTGATAATGCTTATCTCAGAACAGA
>CBDUPM010000526.1:0-2585 GCA_965369105.1 uncultured Bacteroidales bacterium
ATAGCTGATTGTGAACCCCGATTTCCACACCCAGTTCTGCCCCGCACCTGCACCTGTAAAAAAGGCCTCATACAGGGCTTCGGCGCCATTGTGGATCCCGTCAAGGTTCATATACCTGATATTTAGATTCGCAAAACTGTTCTTGTAAGCTGATTTGAATAGACCCAGGAACCTGGCATCATTTACAGGATTAAAATAATATTTATAATGTAGTCCAAAACCGTATTCTTTCTCCTCAGATATGAAAGGAAACGAACCTCCACCCTGGACAAATAAGGCATGGTGGGGAGTCATACGAAATTCATATGACAGGCCACATCTCTCAAAACCCAATCCGGCTATGTTGGACTGGATGGAATGACGGTAGAAGAGTGTATCATTTGACTGGGCAGTAACAGTCGTGTATGTCAAAAGGATGAATACCAGACTTAAAATTTTCTTTAAATGTTTCATTTTGTTTTTGTTTTATTCCTTCATATTTGATATTGTAAAGGTCCGGTAAACCGTGATGCACCATTAATCAAGTATGTAGCAATAAGTATAAAGTTTGATTTATATATAATAATTATGATGCATGGGTGTAAACTATGCGGTGTGTTCTGATGAAGATGCTTTAAAGATCAGTGCACCAACAACCAGGAATTTACAAGTATTGCTAAGCAACATTGATTTCCTGAAAGAGCTTGTATGACCAAAAAATCTAACTTTGAAAGTAAATCATCTGTTTTCCGTAAAGCTTACATGCGCAAATGAAATACGGGGCCATGAAAAAACTCCCCGTTCGTCCGGGGCGAACAGGGATTCCTGGAATACCTGAACTTCTTTAATTACTAAAAATATCCGGATATGGTTTGAATATTAAACCATCTTAGCTTACCCGGCAAAAATGATTGAATGATTTATCCAAATACTTATACTATTAACTCATTATACCCAGAGAATCAGCAACAATAATCAGCAGGTTAAGAGAGCTGTTTCCGCTAATCACGCTTACCGGCCCCAGGCAAAGTGGAAAAACCACACATCTGAAATATGTATAATAATCTGGAGTTAAATCTGTTTTAATTAAAAAAAATGGCTGCCCCTAAAATGGGACAGCCACTTTTGATCTGATTCATTATTTCATTGCTTTTATTCCCTGAATCAATTAATTTGAAATTTACTGGCTAATTCCAATGGTGCTCCTGTTTCTTCATCAAAAACAACCACATAACCATTAACATGTACATTTCTCCCCAGCCATCCTTCAAAAATCCCTGATGCCTCCTCAACAATTCCGTTGGATACAAACTTTTTCCCATTAACGAATACACCCGAATTTGTTCCTTTCAGCAATACTTCAGCTTCCATGGGATTTTCACCTTCATAAACATAAAAGCTTTCCTTGAAAAATGCAGCATTTGAAAACTCTTTTTGCGTTAAATCCAGCAATTCGTAGGCAAAATTATAGCTGCCAAATAAGTCATTACTGCTGAAGTCAATACTTCCGACCCAAACAAAAGGATAGGTCATGGGTGAAAAGAATTCCTGCGTAACTCCAACAAGTTTGGAAAAGGGCTTATTCGCGCTTTTGAGGGTGGCTTCTCCATCGGGAAGGTAGGAAGCGTTTTCAGAACATCCCATGAGCAGGGCAATACACAATCCGATTAAAAAAATCCATTTTCTTTTCATGATGCTTTGCTTAAATGATTATTAACAAATACATATTCCTTTTAGAAAAAATAAAGTTTTGAGACATTTACAGTTTAATAAGTTTTCTGGTGTTTGTTTTATTATCCGAGGTCAACCTTATTACATACATACCTTTATTCCATTCAGAAAGGTCAATTTGCATTTCGTTTCCATCCATTTCTTTGCTAAAGATGATTTGTCCGCTTAACGAGAGGATTTCAATGCATTGCTTTCCATATCCTTCAGTTTGGATAGTAACTATATCGCTGACCGGATTTGGGTAAACCCTTAAACTCTCCATATAACTTCTATCTTCTGTTTCAACTCCGGTAACATCGCTAAATTCTGCATACCCGATACCACCCTTTAACATCTCAGCACCTGCATGATACCACATTTTTAATTGAGAGTCACTTTCATCAAACATCAGGGATCCAAATGCAACAAAGAGGTCATCCCAGCCCCCATCTTCACCCGTATCAATAACCGGATTTTCTTCATCCTTTGTCCAGTTGATCCCATCCGTTGATGTCGCATAGCCAATGCGCCAATCAAAAAAAGCCCCGCCTGAATAACATAAATGGATGGTATCGTTCTTTTCAATTGCGCTGGATATCTGCATACGCGGGTAGTCCCATTCTCCGGAAGTTCCCCGGAACAGGTTCACGGTTTCAGGGGATATATTCCAGACCAATCCATCTGAAGAAGTTGCATAATATATTTCATACAAACTTGAAGAATGGCTCCACATTTTAAATTCTTCACCATCGTAAATGACACCATGAACACTCATACTTTCTCCGAAAGCTTCGTCATTAAGCATGAATGTAGGCTGTATCTCAGATTTGGTCCAATTGGTACCATCTTCTGATGTTGCATAGCCGGGGTATTCGGTTCCCTCCGAACCCGCTCCA
>CBDUPM010000527.1:0-2585 GCA_965369105.1 uncultured Bacteroidales bacterium
GGAGTCGATGGAAATGTCAGTGAAACAGAAATGCTTGAAAAACTGGCTAAATACGGGATCCGAAAAGAAGGAGAAGAAGTATTTATACAATTCTGGGGAACCGGAACTCCCAAACGGGAGTTTTTACATTCAGATGATCTTGCAGATGCCGTCATTTTTATTTTTGAGAATCTGGATTTTGAAGACCTGGTAGAAGATAAAAGTCTTTTTGACCAGGAAGTAAAAAATATTAAAAATACCCACATTAATATTGGCAGAGGATCCGATATTACTATTAAGGATCTTGTTTCTTTGATTCAGAGTGTGGTGGGTTATAAGGGCAATATTGAATGGGACAGCTCCAAACCTGATGGTACTTCTCAAAAACTAATGGATGTTAGCAAGCTGAACGGACATGGGTGGAAAGAGAAATTGAGCCTGGAGGAAGGGATTAGAATGGTATACGAGGCTTATCATAGTAGTTAAATAGCCGACAGTCCATAGTGGATGGAATGGGGGAACGGAAGAAGCTTCACCCTAAGATTTGAAAGGGCTCATTCCGGCAACAGTGGACTTCAGGTAATACGGTACTAAATAATGTATTAATATGCTGAGAAGCTAATGATGGTTTAGTACCAAAACACCTGCTAATAGTCATAAATTCCGTTTTTTCCATATCAAAAAAGAACCCTTATTAAAATTTACCTTATATTTGTTTATAACAAAAAAGCCAGAATATGTTATTTAATAAACGGTTACGCAGTCTATTTGCTTTCTTGCTTATAGTGTTATTATTTACAACTTCTTCTTTTTCCCAACTTTCGAGTGGCAACCTGGCAGGAGGTGATCTGAATTCTATTCAGACGGCGGTGCCCTTTTTAACCATTGCCCCCGATTCCAGGGCAGGAGCAATGGGGGATGTAGGTGTTGCAACCTCTCCTGATATTAATTCACAACACTGGAATCCCGCTAAATATGTCTTCATGGAAGGTCAGGGCGGTGCAGCATTGTCCTATACTCCCTGGTTGAGAAATTTAATCAACGATATTAATCTCGCATATCTTGTGGGTTATAAAAAAATTGATGGAAAACAGGCAATTTCCGGCTCTTTGCGTTACTTCTCCCTTGGGAATATTGTTTTTACTGATATTTATGGAATTGAAGGTAAAACTTTTAATCCGAACGAATTTGCCGTGGATGCAGCCTATTCCCGCTTGTTTTCGGATAAATTTTCTGGTTCCATGGCATTCAGGTTTATATTAACTGACCTGACCGGTGGCTATTCAAATGATGGCTCCACTACCTCAGCAGGAATCTCTGTTGCAGCTGACCTTGCTTTTTATTATACTGATCAAATAGATCTGTTTGATAAAAACGGAAATATGAGCTTTGGGACCAATATCAGCAATATGGGAAGAAAAATTTCCTATTCAAAAGATGGTGCAGAATCTTTTATTCCCACAAAATTCAGACTGGGTGGAAGTTTGATGCTTGAAATTGACGATTATAATTCTTTTACTGTTTCTGCTGATATCAATAAACTTCTGGTTCCAACACCTCCTATCTATAGTCCGGATGTTAGTGATAGCATCATTTTGGGTAAAGATCCCAATGTCTCTGTTCCTGTTGGTATGTTCCATTCTTTCTACGATGCTCCCGACGGGTTTAAAGAAGAAATGAGAGAGTTTATGATTGGCGGAGGTGTCGAATATTTATACAGAAACCAATTTGCTGTCAGAGGCGGGTATTTTCATGAAAATGCTCTAAAAGGAAACCGGAAGTATTTTACTTTTGGTGTAGGTCTTAAACTAAACATTTTTGAACTGGATTTCGCATATTTAGTTCCAACCACCTCCACCAATCCTCTTGCAAATACCGTAAGATTTACCCTCGGATTTGACTTTGATAAATACAGGAAGGCGCAATAGCTCTTTACTTTTATTTACCTTCGTTTTTATAAAATGATAAATCGGAAGTTTATTTTTAATAACTATCGGGTAGTTGCATATTCTGACAAGAGATTTAATCCTGAATTATTTCCGGGAATAAGTGAGGTTTGAATCTATTGCCCTGATATCAATCCGGTTATCCTTTCTCCATCAACCAAATGATGCCCCCGTAGGCCGCATTTCCTGGCCCCTTCCACATGCTGGGGAGAATCATCAATAAAAAGGGTTTCTTCTGCTTTCAGGCCGGCATCTTTCAATACATATTCAAATATTTCAGGGTCGGGCTTTCTTAAGCCCAGTCTGCAGGAAAAATAGGTTTTTTCGAATAAGGGATCCATATTTTCCATTCCATACCATGAATTTATTTTTTGGAAATAATACTTCAAATGGGTTTCATTTGTATTGCTGAGAAGAAAAGTCCGGTATTTGCTTTTTATGGATGCCAGAAATTCAAAATTCTCTTTCGGGAAATCCAATAGCATTGCATTCCATGCATGAATTATCTTATGAGTTTCAAGGTTTTCCGGGAGAGATGATTTTAACCCGGAAATGAATTCTTTTTCACTGATTTTTCCGGTTTCATATAAATCAAATACCTGGTTTTGCTGAAACTGGGAATAAAGATTATCGAAGTTATCTGCGCCCAGTTCTTTAAAT
>CBDUPM010000528.1:0-2583 GCA_965369105.1 uncultured Bacteroidales bacterium
AACAATAACTTCCTTTTGGTAATGTTTATTTTTGTAGCTCTTATTATCCTGGTAAACCTGGTGGCAATATTTGCATTACTTAAAGGCAAACAAACAAGAGCAAGGCTCCTGGAGGGTCTAATAAATATGTACCAGGACCAAAAGGTGGATAAATATTATGATATATCCCTTATTGGAAACTATAATATTCGATACATCCTTTTCATTCTTGTGGTGGTTTTTACGGGGATAATTTCTATTATTGTTCCTTTTATTATCCGATAAGAATGAAAATTAAAGTAGCCGTCGTTCAGGAAAACTCAGAATTTTTTGATAAATCAGCAGGAATTCAAAAACTTTCAGATATTGTTTCTGGGTGTTCAGGAAAAGGATGTAAACTAATTGTCTTTCCGGAATCATTTATTCCCGTGGATTTGATTTTGATGCAAGTGTCGGGAACCGAACAGATAAAGGGAGAGCTTTGTATAATGAATACCGCAATCAAAGCATCGATCTTACAGGTGAAGACCTGGAAACCCTGGAAAATATCTCAAAAAGGAATAATGCCTACCTGGTGATCGGGATAACAGAAAAGGAGGAAAAAAGCAGCAGCCTGTATTGTTCAATGGTCTATATATCACCGGAAAAAGGCCTGTTGGGAGTCCACCGAAAAATTAAACCCACCGGAACGGAAAGACTAATCTGGGCTGAAGGAGACGGCAGGGATCTTGTAAGTTTTGATACCAAAATTGGTAAACTGGGGGGCCTGATTTGCTGGGAGAATTACATGCCTTTGGCAAGAATGGCTATGTATAATCAGGGGATTGATATTTATATTGCACCAACTGCCGATTCCAGGGAAAGCTGGACCGCAACCATGAAACATATTGCACTGGAAGGAAGGTGTTTTGTACTGGGTTGCAACCAGTTTTTTACAAAAAGTATGTACCCTGATAAATACCGGGAACTTTTAAAGGACACAGATGAAAACCTTTGTCCGGGGGGCAGTGTCATTGTTTCTCCCGCAGGTGAAATTATAGCCGGACCCTTATTTAATAAAAAGGGTATCCTGATTTCAGAAATCGATTTGGATGAAACAAGCAGGCATAAGTTTGATTTTGATGTCAACGGGCATTACTCCAGGAAGGATATTTTTGAATTAAAGGTGAACGGACAACCCATGATAAAAAAAGAATTGGAATAAAGGGAATCATTTGAAGTAATCAAAAATTCCCTCAATAATCTCAAGTCCGGCCCTCCCCGACCCATCCTCAAAAATCAGCTGGTTATTCTTATCATAAAGCTTTACATGGATCGCAGAATCTATACTTTCTTTTATTCTTCGGGTCATACTCCCTGATTTTGGGGCAATCAAATCTCCCGAACTCCTTGATTCCACTTCCACCTTCATTCTGTATTTTGAATTGGAAAACTCCATATGTAATACTGAGTCTTCCATTTTGAGATTTAATAGTCTGGATCGGTTATAACTGGTAAACATATAATACCGGCCATCAAGAAATACAAATGCGATAAATCCCATAAAAAACTTTCCCAGCCATGGAATTTTAGCAACTGAGACAAATACGGAAGCATCCTTTTTTTGAAGAGAATTCGATTGGGTCCATATCCAACATTCCGGAAAGGATGTTCCCCAGTCTTTCTCGATATAGCCTTTTCCCCCGCTAAAGTCTGTCTCTTTATCATTGATTTTAAGTTTACCTGTAATGAAATGATTTGCACTTACGATTCCGTGATAACATTCCATAAAAGGAACAAAAGAATACCATCCCATAATACCGGGAGCGAAAAGCTTTTTAGGAAATTCTGAAAGTCCGGTATAGTGTAAACTCCCCTTTATCTTTACATTATCCTCCTCTATGTCAAGGTGAATAAGATTTTTACTAAACTCCGAATTACCCACTTTTACATACAGGGTATTCCTGTGGAATGAAAAACTTTCCAGTGGATAGCTAATGTAATATGTTTCACCGCTAATTCCATTGATGATCTGGATAAAGGAATGGGAGTCCTCTTTTGAAAAGGAAATACCGGGAATAAATGCAAATACTTCACTCAAATCTTTTGATACATGCTTGTAGTACCATCCTTCAAAATAGTTTTTCTTTTTTAAGGATCCCTGGAATATTTCTGGTTTAAAGAATCTCATATATTAATGCTCAATTGGATGTGAAGCTAAAAATGCCTTGCTTAAAACCTTAAAAGTACAATAATTCATCCCGGTCTTTCTATAAAATCAGGGAAAAAAAACTAGCTTCTCAAAACAGTCATAGCTATCATTTTCCCTAAGGATAAAATGAACTGATTTTTATAAATGCATAAAGTTTTCCTTAAAAACGCAAACTTTCAATTAGTTTTGATGTTTATTAACTACTTAAAAACACTTATTCTTTAGCTACAGAAACATAATTCTTAGTTTTATAAAAAATAACGTCGAAATATGAAAATCAAAGTATTTGCAATTTTAATATTCCTGGGGGGGTTAAACCTGAAAGCACAAGAATATCAACTTGTTTGGGAAGATAATTTTGATGGTAACCGTCTCGATTCCTCCGTATGGAATGTGGAAGAAAGAGTGGGAAT
>CBDUPM010000529.1:0-2581 GCA_965369105.1 uncultured Bacteroidales bacterium
CTTATAAAAACCAGTACCTCCCTGAAAAAAAGTCTGTTACAAGAAATGTAATAGCCTATGAGGGGCTCAAAAAAGTAGATGCTTACGACAATGAAAATATGAAAGGAATTTCTCCTGTGGCCCTGGGCGATGGTCCCAATTGGGTAATTGGACAACCAGAAATATCCATGTTTAGCATTTATGGCTCATCTCATGCAGGAGTATTTGGATCCATCATCACCAAAACTAGTGTGGAAAAAATCCTCCGTCTCAATTGTCTGTCAACCGACTTTTTTGCCCAGCCGGCCTATCCTACCTATCTCTACTACAATCCTTATAACGAGGATAAAGAAATCAAATACTTTAATGAAGGAGCCTCGATAGATCTGTATGATGCACTCTCTCATAAAATTGTTACTCAAAATATTTATGAAACAAGCCAGTTTTTACTTCCTGCTAATAAAACCATGCTACTGGTTGAAATTCCTGCCGGTTACCAACCTGTGATAAAAGAGAATAAAGTGTGGGTTAACGACACTATTGTGGCTTATAAATAAAATCAGGAAATGAAATCATTTACGAATAATAAAACTCATCTTATGAAATTGCATTCATTCCTATTATTCATTTCTTTTTTGGGATTAATTCTAATTCCATTAAACAGCAATGCGCAATCGCAAAAACTCACCGGTAAAATTACCGGCAATGATGGCAGTGAGTTGATCGGGGTAAATATCGTTATTAAAGGAACGACAATTGGAACCATCAGCTCCTACACAGGTGAATTTTCAATTACCGTCCCGGAAAACGTTGAAAATCCTGTTCTTGCAATCTCTTATATAGGCTATCAAAGTCTGGAAGTACCTGTTGATGACCGGCTGATTTTTGATTTGGTTCTGGAAGAAGACACCCGCTTGCTTGATGAAGTTGTGGTAATCGGTTATGGTACCCAGCGAAAGGTAGACCTTACCGGATCGGTTTCCAGTGTCGATGCAGGTGATTTGGAAGCCTTGCCACTTTCCAGTGTCGACCAGGCATTACAGGGAAAAGCCGCTGGTGTCAATATAACACAAAATACAGGTGCTCCGGGCGAAGGAGTTGCAGTACGCATCAGAGGGGTAGGATCGATAAACAGCTCCAATTCTCCTTTATACATAGTTGACGGTGTTCCAACTGTTGATGCTTTAAACAATATTCCGGTTTCTGATATAGAATCTGTCAGTATCCTGAAAGATGCGGCTTCAGCAGCCATCTATGGTTCACGGGCTAATAACGGGGTGGTGCTTATTACCACAAAGAAAGGATCGAGTGGTAAGACCATGATAAATTTCAACTCCCAGTTTGGCATGCAGCAACATGGCCGCTTAACTGAAATGACAAATAAAAATGAATATGTAGATATTTATAATGAGGCAGCAAATAACGATAATGCCTTTATTGAAGATGAGCTTTTGCAAAGACCTCTCATTTCTTCTGGTTATGCCGAAACCCTTCCAGATGTAAATCACCTGGAAGAAATATTTAGAAATGCACTCATTCAAAACCACAGCCTGCAGATAAGCGGCGGGAATGAAAAGACAAGGTATCTGATTTCTGCCAGTCATTTTGGACAGGAAGGAATCATTATTAACAGCAATTATAAAAGAACAACCGGAAAAGTTAGCATTTCATCCGATGCATACGACTGGCTGACCCTTGGTACAAATATCAATATTTCTGATGATGAAAACCGGATTACAGGTAGTAGCGGAGACGGTTTTGGCGGAAATGGCGGCAGCATAGTCCGCTATGCATTTTTCAGAACTCCGGCCATACCCGTCAGAGATGAAAACAATGAATATGTTGATTTACCCGATTTTCCCGGATTCTTTGGTGATGGCTATAATCCGGTTGGTCTGGCTAATAATCAAAATAATATCAGGAAAGGATCCCGGGTATTTGGCGACCTGAATGCAAACATCCGAATGGGTGAAAATCTGAATTTAGTGTCAACATTGGGACTGGACAAGGCTAACTTTATCCAAAGAAGATTTGATAAAACATGGGGAAGCAATAACCGGATTAATAATCCCAATACTCTTACCGTAACCGATGGTGAGCTTGTAACCATTTCCTGGAGTAACGCCCTCACGTACAACGCCAAATTAAAAGAAGATCACAATCTTTCTTTTATGATTGGAAATGAACTGATCAAAAGTGACATTTATGAGAATTCATCCTCTGAGAAAGATTTCCCCGATCAGGAAAGTACTCTTGTATACCTCGGAAACGGACAGGGATCTACCGTAACATCAGAGACTCAGCAGGCATATGCTCTTGTATCCTTTTTTGGGAGGGCAAATTATAACTATAAAAATAAATACCTGGTTTCAGCAACTATCCGCGAAGATGGTTCCTCCCGTTTTAGTAAGGAAAACAGGTGGGGAACATTTTATTCAATGTCAACGGGTTGGAGGATTGACAGGGAAGACTTTTTTCAAAATGTAACCAAAATAGATTTGTTTAAGCTCAGGGCTTCGTTTGGAGCAATCGGGAATCAGGACGTTGGATATTATGCCTATTCCGCTCAGATAAGTTCAAATTATAATTATCCTTTTGGAGG
>CBDUPM010000530.1:0-2578 GCA_965369105.1 uncultured Bacteroidales bacterium
AAAAAAGCTTTGATCATTGACGACCGGGGTAATGGAGGCGGAAATGTTTCTCCCATGATTATAGAAAGGCTCAGGAGAGATCTTACCCGTGCAACCATGAGGAGGAATTTCCCTGAAGGAAACCCGATTCCAACAGCTCAGATGCTGGGTCCGAAAGTATTACTGATCGACCGCTATTCGGCATCAGACGGAGATTTGTTCCCCTATTCATTTAAAAAGAATGAAATTGGGACGATCATCGGTACCCGTTCCTGGGGTGGCGTAGTGGGCATTACAGGGTCTTTACCATTCCTCGATGGTCAGGATATGAGAAAACCTGAATTCGCTTCCTACAGCTCTGAAAAAAGCGAATGGATTATCGAAGGCTACGGAGTGGATCCGGATATTGAAATAGATAATGATCCTCACCAGGAATTCCTGGGTAAAGATGCACAGCTTGATAAGGCAATTGAGGTAATCATGGGACAAATGGATCAATACAAGGCAATTCCTGCTGTACCCGCTCCACCGGATAAGTCAAAATAACAAGGAGTATAGACAAGGTTTAGACTCCAGACTTTAATTAACTAAATGCACCACCGGGAAGCTCCCGGGGTGCCCATATATAAATTTATCCAGGCTTAGCAGAGACCTTGCATACCGGGTCTCTGCTAATTATATACCAAACAAAAAATGAAATTCCGCACTCTCCCGATCACCCTCCTCTCCCTGACTATAATATTATTCACGAATTGGGGAAACAGTGGCCACTATACAATCAGTTTAAACATTGCTGAAAATCTCCCGGAAGAAATGAACGAATTCAGGGATTGGAATATATATCTGGCAGACCATGGATCTGACGCTGACTGGCGCAAAGGCGATGATCCCACAGAAGGGCCTAAACATTATATTGATATTGATAATTACCCTGAATTTCTTGAATCAGGAGAAATTAACCAGGACCTGGAATACTTAAGTTCACTGCACGGAGAAAGTTTTATCGATGACAACGGATATTTGCCCTGGGCCACATTAACCAGCTATGATTCCCTGGTAGTCTGCCTGAAAAGAAAAGACTGGGATAAGGCGAAATTTTTTGCTGCTGATCTGGGTCATTATGTTGCTGATGGTTTTATGCCTTTGCATATAACCCGGAACTATAACGGTCAGTTTAGCGGAAATAACGGTATACACGGAAGATATGAATCGGATATGATCAATAAATTCAAAGATCAGATTGAAATGAAATCATTGGGAATTGATGATTTGGAGAATGTACCGGATTATATCTTTGATTATTTATATGCTTCATATGAATATGTTGATTCTGTGTTGTATGCTGATAATTACGGAAAGAAAGCTAATTCCAATACCAGCTCAAATGAGTATTTAAGTGCAATGTGGGAATATTCCGCAGCTTATACCTCGGTACTATTTAACCATGCATCTAAAGCTTTTGCAACTCTTTTTTATGAAGCCTGGAAAGAAGCCGGAAAACCATCCCTTTTACATACCGGTTCAAAGGATTTGTCAGAAAAATATACTGAATTAATAAGCCTGTTTCCAAATCCGGTAATGGATAAGCTGCTTATAAAAATAAATTCTAATACTCTTAGTGACTTTGAATGTATACTTTTTAATTCCGGTGGTAAAATCATGCAAAAAAGATCACTACTCCACTACCCAATGGATAACGGATTTCTATCCATGGATGTAAGTAACTTTTTTCCGGGTAACTACTTTTTTATGTTGAAAGGCCGGGAAAGGACCGAAACCCGGAGCTTTATGATTATCAGGTAAATGTTCTGAAATTATTGTAAGTATTAGGATTTATCTGGCCAGCAGAATAAAATCACTACCGGGTTCATTATCTCCAAACTCACCAAACCGGGGTTGGGGTTCAACCTTATCCAGAAATTGTAAAACTTCATATACCGTAAGGATCTTATCATTTCCCCCGTATTGGCGGAGAGCTTCCAGGAATTTTCGGGTGAAAGGGGAATGATGACCCGGCCGGCCATCAGGAACATATTCTTTTCCGCCGGAAGTAAGGTATAAACGGGTTTTGTATTTCAATTTTCTTTCGACAAAATCTTCCATGCTTACTTCTGAATACAAATCAGTTCCCCTGTGAGCGGATGCCATAACCGGATCAAATGTTCCTCCAAAACACACATCCATAACCAGGAAAATATGATTACAGGGGATATTATTGACAATGGTTCTCAGGTTTGAATGAGAGAGGTAGGATGTTTTGGCCGGATCATCCATTTTTGAATCCCTGGCAATTACATATCCCTCCTGGAATACCGGATCATATTCCCCATGACCTGCAAAAAAAATCAACAGATTATCTCCCTCATTATAATTCGTACTTGCATATTCACGTAGTTTTTTCATTATATCATTCAGGCCGGGGTTGTCAATGATTTCTGTTTTTACTCCATAGTTTTCTTCCAGCTCTACCCCTACGGTTGTGGCATCCAGGATAGGATTAACCAGATCGGAAAAAGAATCATAAATATTGGAAGCGAAAAACAATGCATGCGTACTTCGTTCATCATTTGTTTCCCCGGGACTTTTTTTCATCACTGGA
>CBDUPM010000531.1:0-2576 GCA_965369105.1 uncultured Bacteroidales bacterium
TAAGCACCCCCAGTGGCCTCTCAGAATGGTTTGCCGACAATGTCAACCTTAAGGGGGATGTTTATACCTTCCATTGGGAGGGATCGGAGCAAAAAGCTCAGATCCTTCAAAAGAAAGATCTCAAGTATGTGCGATTCAGATGGCTGGAAGATGATGAAGAAGAGTTTTTCGAATTCAGAATCAAACAAGATGAACTTACCGGAGATGTAGCTTTAATAATTACCGACTTTGCTGAAGAGGATGAAAAAGACGACTCCATCGATCTCTGGGATACCCAAATCTCAGAATTGAAACATGCAATTGGATTGTGAGTCTTCACCAAAATATTATAGCTTTGCCAGCGTTAGAAGAAGAGAAGATTCAAAAAGGTGAAAAAGCTTTATAAATTAACACTTAAATCATTTTTAGGGCCTTTCGTAATGACATTCTTCATCGTAGTCTTTGTGCTACTGATGCAGTTTTTATGGAAGTATATTGATGATCTTGTGGGAAAAGGACTGGAATTCCCGGTAATTTCAGAACTGCTGATGTATACTTCGGCAAGCCTTGTCCCTATGGCTTTACCCCTGGCTGTGCTGTTGGCTTCTATTATGACCTATGGAAACCTGGCTGAATTCAATGAATTGCTGGCTTTAAAATCTGCCGGCGTTTCCCTTCAAAAAATCATGGCCCCTGTTATGGTGATATCCATTTTCATTACATTTGGAGCCTTTTTGTTTAACAATCATGTTCTTCCATTTTCAAACCTTAAAATGCGCTCCCTGCTTTATGATATTCAAAGGCAAAACCCTGATTTATCGATAAAAGCAGGAATATTTGATAACAGCATTGATGGCTATACCATCCGGATCGAAGAAAAAGATCAAAAAACCAATCTCCTTAGGAATATCCGTATATACGATCACACAGACCGGATGGGGAATATTATGGTCACCCTTGCCGATTCAGGCTATATGAGAATGACTGAGGATGAGCGATTCCTTGTCATGACCCTCTTTAATGGTCAGTCCTATTCAGAAATGCAAAAAAAAGAAAAGAGAACAAGGGAAAAGACATACCCTCATCGTCGTGATAAATTTGACAAGCAGGAATTAATGATTGAGCTCGTTGATTTTGGCCTCCAGCGCACAGATGAAAGCCTGTTCAAAAGCTCCTATCAAATGATGAATCTGAAACAATTAAAATTTATTGAAGATTCGTTGAAAAATGAAATTCGCAAAGGTCAACGGTCCTTATATCTTACGCTTGAAAAATCCAGTTATTACAAGAACAAGAATTATCTGAAAAAACCCATAATGGCCGGTGATACAGCAAGCGAAGACTCCCGGGAAATTATCAGATTTGACTTTGATTCCATTTATGAGGCACTCAGTTTTGATGAAAAGGAAAGAATGCTGAACCAGGCTATAAACCTTACCAGGAGTTCGATGAACTTCGTCAGTAATTCTTTTGTCTCCATTGACAATAAAGTTCGAAGGTTAAGAAAATATGAAATTGAAGAACAAAGGAAGTTCTCTTTATCCCTTGCCTGCCTGATTTTCTTTTTTATTGGTGCACCCTTAGGAGCTATCATTCGGAAAGGCGGACTCGGAATGCCGGTTGTTGTTTCAGTGTTATTTTTCCTTCTCTATTACATAATTTCGCTTACAGGTGAAAAATTTGTCAGGGAAAGCGTGATTACCGCCTTTGAAGGCATGTGGCTGTCTTCCTTCATTCTTATTCCCCTGGGTATTTTCCTTACTTACAAGGCATCAACAGATTCAGTTATCATGAACATTGATACTTACTTCCTTTTCTTTAAGAAAGTATGGAAATTTTTATCGGGAAAGAAAAATCTGACTGAAGGCTAAATTTTTTCCCCGGTATCGAAAAATCTACTCACAGAAAAAGAAAATAAGCTAAATTTGTCCCCGGAGTATAGCTATGAAAATACTTATTTTATCTACCAAGGTCCCCTTTCCTCCCAAAGACGGAGGGGCAATTGCAACCCTCAGCCTGGCTGAAGGTTTATCTGATGTGGGCGATGACGTGTATATGTTATGTCTGAATACCAGCAAGCATCCATTTAATATCCAAAACATTTCAGTAGCGATAAAAAAGAAAATCAAGTTTTTTGCAGTTAATCATGATACCAGGATCAGGATATTGAAAATGATCTCAAACTTTTTCCTGTCAAGACAGCCCTATAATGCCACCCGGTTTATGTCTTTAAAATTTGAGCGTAATTTGATTTCTATTCTGAAAGAAGTGAATCCGGATATTGTCCAGATGGAAGGCCCCTATCTGAATTATTGCATCCCCTCTATTCGGAAATATTCAAAAGCAAAAATATCGCTGAGAGCCCATAATGTTGAAAATGAAATATGGAAAAGGAAAGCGCTGAAATCATATAACCCGGTTAAAAAAGTATACCTGAATGTTTTATCTCGAAGGATTAAATGGCTGGAAATAAATACATTAATAAAATCCGACTTTCTGGTAGCTATTTCCGACCGCGACCGGAAAATACTATTGAACAACAAAGAAATTAAAAATATTACTATTCCAAATGGCTTAAATCCTTACCGTTATCCCAG
>CBDUPM010000532.1:0-2569 GCA_965369105.1 uncultured Bacteroidales bacterium
TTGAAACTACTACCTTTTCTCAAAGGAATTTTTCCGGCAATTATTTTTCCTGAGGCTTCTGAAACAATATCCGTTTCAGATCCTGATTTGATTCTGCCCGGGGCTTCGACAGGGGAAATAATGGTGGAATACAAAACGGTATCAGCCTGCACAAATCTTTTGGCTTCAGGTATATTTTTCGAAGCCGGATCTTCTTTCAAAGATATAAGGTATTGCATTAGCCCGTAGCTAAGGACAACTATAAAAATAAAGGCGCTTATTATTATAATTCTGCGGTCAATTTTTTTCATTATCTGTATTTTTTGTACTTTTTCGCCTCTAATGGCAATAATTTGTAAATATAGAAAATTGAATTGTAGGAATTGAAAGATTCAATCTGCACTTATAATTTTCCAATATTCATTAGACAGTCTGAAAATTGATTTTATTCAAAAAAATTTTCCGGGCTGTAAAGATTTTTGAAATATTTTAAATTCCCGGAAATAGATTTAACTTTCGAAAGATAATTCCATTAAATTATGTCGCTTGAGAAAAAAAAATATTCGCAAAATCATCTGATTGTTTTCAAACGCATAGTTTTTTTAAAAAGAAATTACCTGTATTTTCTTCTTTTAATATTTACCTGTCCTACGGTTTTTTCCCAGAGCAATATTGTCTTCAAACAGTTTTTCATTAATGAAGGCTTATCCAATAATTCAATAAATGCGATTGTTCAAACAAGAGATGGATTTTTATGGATAGCCACCAAAGATGGTTTGAACAGGTATGACGGACAGAATTTCAAAGTGTTTAAAAATAAATATTCTGATTCAACATCAATTCCGGAGAATTATGTGATGTCGCTCGCAGAAAGCAGTGAAGGAGTATTATGGGTAGGTACATGGGGGGGTGGATTGGTCAGTTATAATCCGGTGGATGAATCCTTTATTTCCTTTCGAAAAGATAGAGTCAAAGATGATTTTATACAGTGTATTTTTGAGGACAGCAAAAAAAATATTTGGTATGGAACCACTGAGGGAGGCTTATTCTGTTTAGATCCTGGCAGTGGAAAAACAGAAAATTACTCTAAGAAAAAGGATGAATCCGGGAGCTTCCCTTCCAATAATATTACCAGTATAATAGAAGATAATTCACATCATTTCTGGATAGGAACATGGGATTCAGGATTAATTGAATTCAGCCCGGAGGGGAAGGTTATTCAGCATCTCGTTCATGATCCGGAGAATCCGCTTTCCATTTCTGACAATGGGGTATGGCATATTTTGAAGGAACCGGATAACACTCTGCTATTAAGTACATTTTCAGGTCTGGATAAGTATTATATTAAATCAGGAAAGGTCATTCATAATCCAGGTATTACTGAAAATTATACTGAGAGATTTTCAGGTTCCATTCGCCAGACTTTCAGAGACCGAAAAGGAAGATTATGGCTTGGTAGTTATGATTATCGTGGTTTGTTTTTAATAAACCAGGACGAAAACGGGAATATAAAAAATCATAATTTTATCAAGGAGGATGATAATCCCCAATCCATTTCCATTGACCGTATAAGGTGGATATATGAAGACATGAAGGGAAATTTATGGGTAGGTACAGAAAACGGTTTGAATCAAATCCCATCTTTTCAACCATTTCGTCAATACCGACATACGCCTATCCGACCCAATAGTTTGGGAGGAAGGGTAGTTAGCAGTATATGTAAATGCAGTGATAACGAACTGTTAGTGGGTTATGGAGGGGGAGGGTTTGACAGAATTGATATGTCAAGGAACCAGGTTAAAAGTTTTAAACATAATCCTTCAGAGAATAATACCCTCAGCAATAATGATGTAACTTCCATTTACAAAACAAGGGATGGTTATATATGGATTTCAACTATGAGTGCCGGTTTAAATCGCTTCAATCCCAAAACAGAAGAATTTATTTCGTTCAGGCACCTTCCTTCCGACAAAAACAGTATTCGATCCGACTGGGTTCTTCAGGTATTGGAAACGAGTGAGGGAGAATTCCTTATCGGAACGAATAGCGGGCTGGATATTCTGGAAAGGGAGTCAGGTCATTTCAGTGCATATCAGCCCGTGCTTTCTGAAAAAGAAGAGAGTCTTCCGCTGGAACTTTCAGTAAATGCATTATTTGAGGACAGTAACAAGAATATATGGATTGGTACCTGGCTGGATGGTTTGTATTGTTACCATCCTGAAGAAAAAAGGCTTTTTCATTACCGGCATATTAATGATGACCCCACTAGTATAAGTTCGGATAAAATCACATGTATTTTTGAAGATAAGCATGGATTATGGTTTGGAACCCATAGCGGGGGCTTAAATAAATTTATTGACCATGAGAAAGGTTTTATTCATTACAGTACCCAAAACGGATTGCCAAATGATGTAATTTTTGGAATTCTTTCTGATACAAAATCAAACCTATGGATCAGCACCATGAACGGCTTATCGAAAATGAATATCAATTCTGGGGAAATAAGGGTTTATGATGAAATGGATGGCCTGGTGAATAATCAATTTAACTGGCGTGCCAGCTTTCAGGATGAAAAAGGAATCATGTATTT
>CBDUPM010000533.1:0-2561 GCA_965369105.1 uncultured Bacteroidales bacterium
TCTGCCTCAATTAATCTGATATATGCTCCTGAGCCCTATAGTATTAGCTGGACAAATGGAGGGAATAGTCTTGAAATCAACAATTTGTTTGCCGGGAATTATACGGCAATCCTTACAGATGCTAATAACTGTGTTAGTAGTCAGGAAGTAAGCATTGCTGAAGCGAATGAAATACAGATTGTTACAAATACGGTACTGCCTGATTGTCCGGATGCCTCAAATGGGGAAATCAGTGTTGAGGTAAGTGGGGGAACAGCACCCTATAACTATTCATGGGATCAGGGAGAGACCGGACCCGTGTTATATAATCTTGCACCCGGAAATTTCAGATTGGAAGTAACAGATAATAATTCCTGCAGCAAGGAAACGGATATTTCACTGGGGTATGAATCAGAGTTGTGTTTTGAAATACCGGATATTATTACACCCAACGACGATGGGTATAATGATGAATGGTTGATACCGGGTCTGGAATTTTATCCTGAAGCTACCATCGAGGTATTTGACCGTTGGGGAAAACGGGTATTTTATTCCAAAGGATATGATATCAGCTGGGACGGGAAAATGGATGGCAAGGATTTACCAATTGAATCTTACCATTACGTAATAAATCTGAATAACGGAACTCCGGTTATTATTGGAAATATAACGATTGTGAGATAAATTTTCTAAGCATGGCAAGTAATTTAAAGATTATGAAAAATATAAAATACATACTGGTCCTGGTGGGATTTATTTCTGCAACAGGGACATTATTTTCTCAGCAAACTCCTTTGTTTTCGCAATACACGGTCAATAAATACCTTTTAAATCCGGCCGTAGCTGGGGGAAATGGAATTACCGATGTTAGTTTGATGTTAAGAGATCAATATACGGGTTTTACGAACAGTCCCAGAACCTTTGCTCTTACTGCACAATCCAGAATTTTGAATGACAGTTATATCATGAAAAAACTCAGGATCAGGAAGAAACAGAAGAATGCAACCAGGTTTACCAATGTGGGGATGGGCGGAGGAATTTTTTCTGACAGGAACGGGATTATGAGTAAAACCGGATTCCAGGGGACCTATGCCTATCACATAAATTTCAATAATCGGTTTCAATTATCCATGGGTCTTTCAGGATCATTGTATCAATACCGGATTGATGATGCGGAGGCTTTCATTGCTCAATCCGGTGATCCGGTTCTTTTAGGAAACAAGAAGCAATTCTGGGTTCCGGATGCATCTTTTGGTGCTTATATAACCAATAATCAAATATATGCAGGCCTAACAATAACAGATGCATTGGGTTCCAGTCTCAGCCTGGGAAACGACCCTTTAAAAGATAACTTCTCCACCCTGAGAAATTATATGATAGTGGGTGGATACAATATGAATATTAATGAAAACTTTAAACTGGAACCCTCATTTCTGCTCCGGGCAACCAGTAACAGTCAGCAACTGGATCTGAATGCAAAGATTCATTATTTGAATAGTTACTGGCTTGGATTATCATACAGGACAAATAATACATTAGTTACTATGATAGGATTAAATGTAGATTTATTCCGATTTGGCTATGCTTACGATGCAAACTTTGGCGATCTCAGGACATATTCAGGAGGGTCTCATGAGTTTATCATCGGAGTAATATTTGGAGAAAACAGTACCAAAAGATTCCGGTGGATCAAAAAAGATGAAATGGAGTTTGATATCTAAATCAGACACCCATTTCCAACTGGTTTTTCACCAGTTCGAAATATCTTCCTTTTAGTTGGGTCAGTTCCTGGTGGTTTCCGATTTCAACAATTTTACCATCTTCCAGAACTACGATTTGATTGGCATCTTTTACAGTGCTTAATCGGTGGGCAACAATTACCACGGTTTTACCGGTATAAAACTCCTTTAAATTCTCGATGATCATTTTCTCATTGTTGGCATCAAGGGAACTGGTTCCTTCATCGATAAAAAGGTATTCCGGATCTTTATATATAGCCCTGGCAATAAGGATTCGCTGTTTTTCGCCTCCACTTACATTTTGACCTTCCTGGCCTATTTTGGTATTGTAACCCAGAGGCAAACCTTCAATGAATTTATCAATATTGGCTATCCTGGCTGCTGCCAGTAATCTTTCATTATCTATTTCATCCTTACCCAGTGCGATATTCCTGGCAATAGAATCTGAGAATAAATATCCATTCTGAAGGACCACTCCGCATTTTTTTCTCCAGTCGTTCGGACTGATATTATTGATATTCTGATCCCCAACACGAATTTCCCCATCCCTTACCTTATAATATCCCAGGAGCAACTTTACCAGTGTAGTTTTTCCACTTCCAGATACTCCTACAATGGCAGTCACAGAGTTTTCAGGAATCTGAAGATCTAATTCAGATAATACGTTTTTAGAATGGGGCCCTCCATAGCTGAAATTCAGTTTAGAAACATTTATAGATCCGCCTTTGGGCTCAACCATGGCCTGGTGAGGTTCTTCTTCATTTTCGTTTTCATGGATTTCACTTAGTCTTTCAAGGCTAATCTTTGCATCCTGTGTAGCTGACATAAATAGGATCATTCTTT
>CBDUPM010000534.1:0-2559 GCA_965369105.1 uncultured Bacteroidales bacterium
GTCGCCCCCCGCTGGATGCCGGAATGTCTCCTTTATAAAGTTTGACATCCTTAATTGCATCATTATTGAAAACGGAAAAGAATCCTAATACATGGGATGCATTGTATACGGTTGCCTCATCCAGTAAAACCAGGTTCTGGTCTACCCCGCCACCCCTGACAGAAAAACCGGATGAACCCTCAGATGCGACATGAACACCGGGTAGAAGCTGGATGGCTTTAATTACATCCACTTCCCCCATGAAAGCCGGGATCCTCCTGATTTGCTGGATTGGCAGCTTGGTGGTTCCCATTTCGAGACTGGTAATATTATTATTTCTTTTTTCGGCACTTACGGTAACTTCTTCCAATTCCGTTGAAGATTCATAAAGCTCGATGTCGATAGATTTATTGCGGCTGATATAATACTTGATTTCCTGTGTTTCATAACCAATAAAAGAAAATCCAAAAATATATTCCCCTTCTTCCACGGTTAAAGAATAGAAGCCATAAGAATTTGCAATTGCACCTTTTCCTACATTTCTTATGTAAACATTTGCCCCGATGAGGGCTTCCCCGCTTTTGGCATCCAGAATATGACCGGAAATGGTGAATTGTTTTTGGGGTTCTTCTGCTTTTGCAGAAAAGGTCCATAAAAACAGGAACGTAAACAGGATGATATAGAAAAGCTTCATTATTTTTTTATTAGTATCGTCAGGGAACCAAGAATATAACCCTGATCAGGTAAAAAGCACAGACAACTATTTCGGTCAAATACCAGGCCAATATTTACTGTACTATCTATCAAAAGACAATTATTATTCGGATTAGTTGTCATTATCATGAAAACTTAAGAATTATTTAAGATAAAAACTTAAAATCCTAAGTTTTACAAGTATGCTAATATGACAAAATTAGATGCTTATCTACCTTCTGAATTGAAAAAGGAAAACCAAATTGAAACCCATAATCATTCAATTATTGTATTTTTATTCTGAAAAAAACTATAAATAATGAAGTATTTCCCGTTTTTACTGGTCCTCCTGGTTTATTCCTGTTCATCACAACAAAGGAATCCATTTATAACCCATATGTACACGGCGGATCCTTCCGCAAGAGTTTTTAATGACACATTATTTGTGTATCCTTCTCATGATCCGGATACTGCTACCTGGTTTAATATGGCAGACTGGCATGTTTTTTCAACCGTTGACCTGGTTAACTGGACCGATCATGGAGTTGTTTTCTCTCTTAACGATATAAGCTGGGCTGAAAAATATGCCTGGGCTCCGGATTGCGTCTTCTACAATGGAAAATATTATTTTTATTATCCGGTGGAGCAGGATTATATCGGAGTAGCAGTCAGTGACCGGCCCTATGGTCCTTTTAATGACCCCCTTGGAAAGCCGTTAATTACCAGAGAAACCCCCGGAGTGGTAAATAATCGTGATTTGATTGATCCTGCAGTTTTCATAGATGTGGACCAAACTCCCTATTTGATATTCGGGCAAAATGATGTAAACATTGTGAAATTAAATCAGGATATGACATCCTTCGATGATAGAGTTCAGGTTATTGAAGGTACTGACCACTTTTTTGAAGCTGTCTGGATGCATAAATACAAAGAGACATATTATATTTCTTATTCAGGGGATGGGAAAATACTTTATGGTATGGGCAAATCACCCTATGGTCCTTTTCAATATCAGGGAATTATTCTGGATGAGGTAAACAGCGGAACCAATCATCATTCTATTGTAGAATACAAGGGCCAATGGTTGCTTTTTTATCATAATTCGGATTTGTATTTTGAGAAGCATCCTGAAGAAGATATTGAGGAAATATGGGAAGGGAATAGCCCTTTCAGAAGGTCCGTCTGCATTGATTATTTATATTACAATGAGGATGGTACGATTCAAAAAGTAATTCCAACCAGGGAAGGTTTGAATAAAATCAAGGTTAATTCAACAGTTAGATGATAAAGTTTCGTGTATTTATCCGGGATTAACCGGAATAGTGAAATAGATATTTGTACCAATTCCTACCTTACTGTTAAACCATATTTTACCCTGAAGAAGATTTAAAAGTTTCTTCACGATAGACAATCCTATTCCTGTTCCCTCTGTGTTTAATCCCTTGTAATTAAAGCTGGTAAAATGATTAAATATTTCTTCCTGATCCTTGTCCGGGATTCCAACACCTGTATCGGACACACAAAATAACCAATCTGAATTATTTTTTTCACAACTGAAAAGAATGTCACCTTTTTCGGTGAATTTTACGGCATTGTTGATCAGGTTCGAAAGAATTTGTTTTATTCTGAAGGAATCTGAGTATATGTTTATGGATTCTGAACTTAATTTGAAATCCAGCTGAACATTTTTTTTATCTCTGTTTTTAATTTCAATGGTATGAATCTCTTTTAATTCTTTAAAAACCTGTAAAACACTAAACGAAGAGTATTTAATTTTCATTTCAGAGGCTTCAATTTTGGACAGGTCTATTATATCATTAATCAATCGAAGCAGATGTTCACTGTTACTCTGGATATAGTTGATATACTTATCTCTCTTCTCCGGGT
>CBDUPM010000535.1:0-2554 GCA_965369105.1 uncultured Bacteroidales bacterium
TGACTATCCTGGTGTGAAAAACGGAAAATTCCCTGATAAATTATTTATAGGTTTTCTAATTCCTCACCTTTTGATCCTTTCGTATAATCTTATCATCTTTCTTACTCAATTGAAGGGGTCTGTTTCCTTCCCTTATTAAATACCATAATTCAAACAAGCCCTCTCAAAAACCCTAAAGCCATCCATCTTCAATCAGCAATTTCCAGGCCTTTTTTCTGCTTTCCTTAAAATTTCCCATCAAAATTAGCCAATTAAATGATTTAGTCCATTAGTTTTGCAAATTAATACACCATAATCAGTTTAGCTTTCACCATGAGTTTATTTGAACTTTATCTAAAATTAGGCATCGATCATATCGCTGATCTGAAAGGATATGATCATATTCTTTTTATCCTCTCCTTAACTGTGATTTATTCTGTTCGTCAATGGAAAAAAGTTTTAATACTAGTAACCGCATTTACCATAGGCCATTCCATTACACTTGTACTGGCTACTCTGAATATTGTAAAAATTTCCACCGCCTGGATTGAATTTCTGATTCCGGTGACCATATTTATTACAGCCCTGATGAATACCCTGCAAAAATCGGACAAATTTTCAATTAAATATCATCAAATAAAATATGGAGCTGCTTTATTCTTTGGATTAATTCATGGACTCGGTTTTTCCAATTACCTGAGAAGTATGCTCTCTTCGGAGGAAAGTATGGTTAAACCCTTGTTTGCCTTTAATGTGGGGATTGAGCTGGGGCAGATCCTCATTGTATTGGTAATTATGGGTTTAGGTCTGCTGGTTGTTGAAATTCTCGGGGTAAAAAGAAGAGAATGGAACCTTCTGCTTTCAGGAGCTGCTTTGGGTGTTTCACTGGTATTAGCAATCGAGAGAATCCCCATCTAGAACTTTAACTTTTTCACAAAGATTCTTTACCGGAGCGATTTCCATATAGGTTGCCCCATGATGCCTTCCATAGTTTCCGCCAAGCACAACCACTGTATCATCCGGATTCAGCTTTTTCTTTTTCACCAGCTTTTTCAGTGCTTTTTTAACAAATTCCATCCCATCATGACTGTTTTCCATTAATTCGGGGTAAATTCCAAACGAAAGGGCCAGCAACCTGACGGTTTTGGATTCATAACACATGGCATAAACCGGCTTTCTTCCCCGGAATCCTGCAATATTTCTAATTGTCCTGCCGGAGCTGGTATCAGCAATTATTGCCTTGGCTTGTAAATTTATAGATGCTTCCACAGCAGAATGGGTGAGATAGGCAGAAGCTTCCGTACTGATAACGACTATGGGTGTATCATGAATATCTCCCCGACTCTTTTCAACTTCCTTGGCTACTTTTGCCATGGTTTCAACCGCTTCGAGGGGATATTTTCCATATGCAGTTTCACCACTTAGCATTATGGCATCCGTTTTACTGTAAATTGCATTGGCAATATCGCTTATTTCGGCCCTTGTTGCTCTGGGTTCAGAAATCATTGAGTGCAGCATTTGGGTGGCGATAATAACCGGCTTTCTTTGCTCAATACATTTGTTAACGATCATTTTCTGAATCCCCGGGATCTTTTCATAGGGAATTTCAATGGCCAGATCACCCCGGGCAACCATTATTCCATAAGAATGCTCCAGGATCTCATCGATATTGTCCACACCCTCCTGATTTTCAATTTTGGAAATTATTTTAGCCGGACTCTTCTTTTTATCCAGAATAGCCTGCACATCCAGAACATCCTGTTTATTTCTGACAAAGGAGTGAGCCACAAAGTCAATTTTATTATCGGCTGCAAACTCAATGTAAATGCGGTCTTTTTCAGTTATAGAAGGAAGGTTAAAGCTGGCGCGGGGCACATTCACCGATTTTTTTGCCTTTATAGTACCGGAGTTCGTTGCCTCACATATTAGAAATTCCTCATTCTTGTCAACAACTTTTAATTCCAGGCTGCCATCATCAATTAAAATTAATGAATCAATATTAACTTCCTTTACAAATCCTTCATAACTGACAGATATAATATTACTCTCAGCAACCTGATTGGGCTTATGATGGATTTTTATTTCATCCCCTGATTTAACTTCCAGGGCTTCCATCTGTGAAGAAGTTCTTATCTCAGGACCTTTGGTATCAACCAGGATAGCGATTTTATCAGAAACTTTTCTGACATTATCTACAACCCTGATAGATTGCTCAGGCGTTTGGTGAGCAGTGTTCAGTCGAACCACATTCATTCCTGCTTTAAACAGGCTTTTAATAAATTCCGGTTCGCAGTTAATATCCGAAATGGTGGCAACTATTTTTGTTTTCTTTCTCATTCCTTAAAATCTTATTTATCAGGCTGCTAACTTAATTCAAAATTAGGAATTTTATTAGGATTAAGCCGTTTTTTTGAAGGCGCAAATATAGATAATAACCTGATAACTTTACAGGTAGAATGTTAAATCTTTGTAAAGAATGAGCAGACCGTGGTATTGGAGGGGTTCCGGGTCTTGTGTTTCGTTTTTCGTTTTTTGTTTTTCGTTTTTCGGGATTTTAAAAATACAATATTCACTC
>CBDUPM010000536.1:0-2553 GCA_965369105.1 uncultured Bacteroidales bacterium
TCCGGTGAAGGATGGGTACTTAAAAATGTAGGTGGCTGGGGAGCTCCTTCCATTTTCTCAAAAAACCCTTTTACTCCTCTGGCATCATAAGCAGTTGAATACATGTATTTTACCGCATACTCATCGGCCTGGTATTCATGCTTTCTACTAAATGAAAGAGAAGAAAGTCCGCTGGCCAGATCTGAAGCAATTTGTACATAAGCATTTTCATTGTTTCCAAGAAGCATTTCGATCATAAACGACAATCCGTATTGTTTGGTAATGGTTTGAGTTGAATGTCTTTTATCCACATGAGCTATTTCATGTGCCATCACACCTGTAAACTGATCTTCAGAGTCCAGGAATTTTATCAGTCCGGTGTAGAAGTACATATAGCCACCCGGAACGGCAAAAGCATTTAAAGTACTATCATTATCAATTATATAGACTTCCCAGGCAAATTCTTCTTTGTAATTAATTTCCGGACTAGCAAGTACGCTGTCCATTATCCTGTTAATATGGCTGTATGCTTCGGTATATTGAAGGGGATCTAAAATTTTAAATTCTTCGGGAGTTGCTGCAATTTGCTCTTTCATCTGTAAACCAAATTCGATATCCTGCTCAAGGGTAAACAGGTTTAAACCTTCATCTTTTTTACATGAAACAGTAATTAATATTCCAAAAATAATTAATAAGGGAAAAATGATTTTTTTCATATTGTTTTTCTGAGTTGAGTTTTTTTAGATATAATTAAAAAATCAGCATAATTGAGAACTTTAAATTGCAAAATCCGGATATGCAGAATAGCTTAACTTAAATTCCCAAGAGCTTCTTCAAGCCTGTCCATTGCTTTTTTCAGATTTTCATCAGAAGTTGCAAAAGAAATTCTGACATTATTCGGAGATCCGAATGCTTCTCCGGGAACCGTTGCAATATGTCCTTTTTCTAATAAATAAAGACACAGGTCCATAGATGTTTCTATCTTTTTATCTCCAATCTTTTTCCCGTAAAAAGAACTGAAATCCGGAAATACATAAAAAGCTCCTTCAGGAACTGTACATTTTACTCCTTCAATCTTAGAAATCCTGTCCAAAACATAATCCCTTCTTCTCCGGAAAGCTGATTTCATATCAGCAACGCATTGCTGATCACCGTTCAGGGCTTCAATAGCTGCTCTTTGAGCAATTGAAGTTGCTCCGGAAGTCATTTGTCCCTGCAATTTATTACAGGCTTTAGCAATCCACAGTGGTGCCCCGATATATCCAATTCTCCAACCGGTCAGTGCATAAGCTTTGGAAACTCCGTTCACCACAATCGTACGATCATACATTTCCGGAAATTCCGCGATGCTATTATGTTTTCCAGAGAAATTTATATGCTCATAAATCTCATCTGATATTACAAAAACATCAGGGTGTTTTTTCAGAACTTCTGCCAATCCGGCCAATTCGTCTTTTGAATATACACTTCCGGAAGGATTGGAAGGTGAGCATAAAAGCAGAGCTTTTGTTTTAGGAGTAATGGCATTTTCCAGTTGATCAGGGGTGATTTTATATTCACTTTCAATTCCTGCTTCAATCACCACATTCACCCCTTCGGCAATCTTAACCTGCTCCGAATAGCTAACCCAATAGGGTGCCGGAACAATGACTTCATCACCAGGATCCACAATGCAAATCATGACATTTGCAATGGAGTGTTTGGCCCCTGTGGAAACGACTATTTGATCAGTAGAATAACTAAGTCCGTTTTCTCTTTTAAATTTATCCGAAATTGCTTTCCTCAAATCAGGATAACCTGGTACGGGTGCATAAAAGGAATAATTATCATCTATGGCTTGTTTGGCCGCTGCTTTTATATGGTCGGGGGTCGGAAAATCCGGTTCTCCAACACTTAGATTGACTACATCTACTCCCTGGTCCTTCATTTCACGGCTTTTTTGATTCATAGCAATGGTAGCTGAAGGAGATAAACTAGCTAATCTTTTTGATACTTTTTCCATTAGACGATAATTTTATTGTTAATAATATCCTTAATTCCTTAACTTTAAGCAGTGAGAATAAAGTTTTGAAAAATCATTTTCTTTAAGTTTCCAAAAATACTTTTTTTCTGACAATTTGTAGAATTTGAATGCGTTTTAGTTTAAAAAAATTATAAACATGAATGAATTACTTGAAATCCTTAAGTATACGGTCCCGGCAATCATAGTATTGCTGGCCTCTTACCTTACAATGAAAATATATCTCAGGAATGAAGAAAAAAGAAGGAAATTTGAGTTAAGCCTTAATAAAAAAGAAACTACTCTGCCACTTCAGTTGCAAGCCTATGAAAGACTTGTACTTCTGTTAGAAAGGATTTCTCCTGATTCTGTTGTTATGCGGACAAATACAGCAAGTCAAAACGCCGCCCAGGTTCAGAATGAGCTGATTACCTCTGTCAGAACTGAATTCGAACATAATCTTGCCCAGCAGATTTATATCAGTAACCGGGTCTGGGAAAGTGTTAAAACTGCGAGAACAGAAATGATTAAGCTAATCAATTCTGCCGCAGCAGAAATCAGGCCTTCCGATCCGG
>CBDUPM010000537.1:0-2549 GCA_965369105.1 uncultured Bacteroidales bacterium
ATTCACTCACTCCGCTTCCCCGTCATCTCCTCAATATCAATCCTGACAATACAAAGCCTGTCAACTCCCCTGAAAGGATATCCTTCTTCAAAATCAGTCTTATAATGTCTGACAATGATCGATAAAGCCTCCAGTTTTTCTTTTGCATCCTCCACAATACTTGCCTTGCCATATGCTATAACGGATTTGTAAGTTGTAGACCAGTCGCAGGGAACATCGGTTTCCTGAATATGGACCGAAGTATCAACCTGTATGCAGACATTCGGATTTTCCCTGATCATTTCAAGTTTCTGACCCTCCGTTGCAGAGTGAAAATACAGGACCTTATCCTTGTAACCATAATTTACAGGAACGATATAGGGATATTTAATTCCTGCCAAACCAACCCGGCAAATCTCTGCTTTCTGTAAAACGTCTTCCTGCCAGCGGATATCTGATACTTCTTTTTCCTTCCTTCTCATAAGAAATTATTGAGATTTAAATTCTATTTCTGAAAATACAGGCAAATGATCAGATGGATACCGGAGATCTTTGGAATCGGATAAAATAGCGGTTCTTAAAATCCTGATTTTCTTTTTATCTGTAAAAATATAATCTATTCTGCTTTTAACAGGTTTGTTAAAATGAAAGCCATTAAAACTGCCCTCCGGCCCAAAACTGACAATCTTTGCATTAAGGTATGCATCAGAAAACCGGGATGATAGAAGCTGTATGGCACCGGATTCCGGTTCAAGATTCAGATCACCCATGATTATCACAGGTAATCCCAGGGAATTTAATTCATAAATCTTGGAAAGGATTAACAGGCAACTCTCATATCTGGCTTTCTCTCCGATATGGTCGAAGTGAGTATTTAAAACCAGGAATCGTAATTCGGATTCTATGCATTCAAAAATGGCATAGGTACAGATCCTCTCCATAGCCGCATCCCAGCCTACCGATACCACTTCAGGTGTTTCTGACAGCCAAAATGTAGCACATTTAACTACATTAAACTTTTCTTTATTATAAAAGATCGCACAATACTCACCCTTTTTATAACCGTCATCTCTCCCAACCCCAACATAGCTATACTTATCCAGTACTTGATCTATGAAGTTTACCTGGTGATGTAATGCTTCCTGAACTCCCATGATGTCAGGCCCATAAAACAAAACCTGGTCGGTAAGAAAATCCTTACGGGCATCCCAGCTATTTTCTCCATCGGCCGGATTATCAAATCGAATATTATAGGTCATTAATTTTATATTCTGTGAATGGACCGAAAAAGGCATGAGAATCAGAAACAGGAATAAATATATCCGTGACATAATGCGTTGTTTTCTATAAAAGTATTTAATTTGAAATGAAGTTCCATGACTTATAAGTAATTTAATTAAAAAACTTAAAAATATTTTCCCAAACATTTCTTTATACTTGATAATGATTCGTGGAAATACTACTTTCCCATACTTAAATTTACTGTTATGAAAAAAATTGTTTTGGTTTTCGTTTTTTCCCTTAGCTTCTTCAGTTTCAATTTTGCGCAGAATCCGGATGAGATTCTGGAAAATCTCGAACTGCTCCATAAAAGATTCGAAAATCTGCATCACCGTCTGGATGTGATTGAAAAAAATATCGATGACCTCTTATGGTATGAGAAAGTGGGTGATTTAGCTGATATTGATAAGGTTTATATTACCGGCCCGCCTTTGATGAAAAGCCAGGAACCAAATCCAACAGCACAGGGAGCCGGAAATCCGGTAAAATTCTGGGCCTATGTCTTTGTTCCAAAAACTATTGATCCCTCCAAAAAATATCCTTTAATCGTATTTCCGCACGGGGGTGTTCATTCCAATTTCGGAACCTATTATACTCATATTATCAGAGAGCTGATGGCACAGGAATATGTGGTTATTTGTGCCGAATACAGGGGGTCAACAGGATATGGAAAATCAATGTACGAAAAAATCGATTATGGCGGACTTGAGGTGGAAGATGTCAATTCCAGCAGGGCTTATATGATTGAAAACTGCGAATTTGTAGATAAAAACAGGGTGGGAATTATTGGCTGGAGTCATGGTGGATTAATAGCGCTTCATAATATTTTTGATCACCCAAAAAACTATAAAGTTGCTTATGCCGGGGTTCCGGTGAGTGACCTTATCGCCAGGATGGGTTATAAGGACCAAAGTTATCGTGACCTTTATTCAGCTGATTATCATATTGGAAAAACTGCCGATGAAAATGTGGAAGAGTACCGCCGGCGTTCTCCGGCATGGAATGCACACAAATTGCAAACCCCCCTGTTAATTCATACTAATACCAATGATGCCGATGTCAATGTTTTTGAAGTGGAGCATTTGATTAAATCACTCAAAGCAGAAGGTAAAAAATTCGAATACAAGATTTACGAAGAAATACCGGGTGGACATTCCTTTAACCGTATGGATACCAAAATTGCCCGTGAGATCAGGCTGGAGATTTATAAATTTCTTTTCGATTATTTGAAACCTCCTGTTAAGTTTGAAAAGCTGGGGGATTTAGAAAAAGCGGCATATAAGTTTTGA
>CBDUPM010000538.1:0-2529 GCA_965369105.1 uncultured Bacteroidales bacterium
ATTGTAATTTTAACAGAATTCTGGCCCACAGCTTTCACTGAAAACTTATATTTTAATGTTAAGTCAGGATAAAAAATGGGATTAAAGCCTTTTCCATCCCGGCCAGAGTCAGGAAACCATAGTGTTTTTGATAACATGAGATTGTCTGCATCAACAATAGTTTTACCGGGCTTCGGTACAGGAGACCACTGTCCGGGAGATGCTTCAAGGCGTAAATCGCCGTTTGCAGCAACCCTGATTCCATGCTGGATAATGGTTATTCCCGATTGATGTCCTTCCGGATAATAATCATTGAAGAAAGTTATCGTCAATCCGTCTCTTTCAAAACAATTTTTATCATTAAGAATAAACGTATCCTGAGCATTTATATAAAAAGGAAATATCAGGAGTGCAGTGGTAATCCATCGAAACATTTTGTTGGGTTTTTTTGAAACTATAATTCAAATATATAAGGAATATTCAAAATACATTCAAGGAAACAATAAATGTAAAAGAAAGGAATCAGGAACGCATGATAATGTGATCCACCTTCGTTATCTCCGGTGGATAAATGTACTAAATTGCTAAATTGTTAATGGAGGAAAGCAAATTGACAATACAATAGCACCAATAGCACCAATAGCACCAATAGCACCAATAGCAACAATAGCACCAATAGTACCAATAGTACCAAAAGTACCAAAAGCACCCAGCACCCAGCACCCAGCCCCAACTACTCTCCTCCTTACAAACTAACCCATTCCATTACTCTTCATAGAAAATAAGCAGGCCTGAGCAGGCTAAAAAGGTCATTTTCAAATCATCCGAAGCATCTTTCGCAACAACTTCGAATTCAATCAGGATTTTTCGGGTATATTCATTTGAAAATGTTACGGTTTCTGCATAATCATCCATTTTGTTATCATAAATGAGTCCTCCGGTAAAAGCATCTTTAATCCGGTAATGAACCGGAGAAAACTCTTCAGAGGTACAGAAATATAATTTATACTTTCTGTCTCCGTAAAACACCATATTATAAATCAGTTTATCCCCAAATCCGATAACATTGCTCCTGGATTGGCGGTCCATATCAAATTGTTTTCCCGGCTCCTGCATGCAACTGCCATATAAGTGAAACTTTTTACAGTTTTGTGCGGAAAGAGGAGCTATTGTAGCCAGCGCGATGATATATAATAATATATTTCTTTTCATAATGGTAATTCTTTATCAGTTTGATGATTCAGTAATTTTAGTTCTGATACGGGTAGCCCTGGATTTCATTTCATTAAAATTCTCTTCATTCATGGCAAAGGACATCCCACCGGTTATACTTATTTCACCGTCTTCATTCCGGATTATTTCAGTATCAGACTGGTCAGGTTCCAGTTCATCAAAAACCGATTTCAACTGGTTTAAATAATCGAGCAGTGCATTCGAAGAACCTTCTTCCCGGGTTGTTTCAGCCTGGGCTACAAGATTCTCGAAAGGATACTTCATATCAATTATCTGTTTAACTATGGCATTCTCAACCGAGTAACTATCAACTGAATTGAGACCAATAAACATAGTTTCAATATATGCCCCGGAGGATATTTCAGCTATGGTAGTGGTTTGCCCCCCGGTTTCAAGATATTCGATCAGGGCGAAATATAGATCATTCGAGATTTCAATAAGAGAATCTTTGACATTAATATTATCCTGAACTCTTTTGATAATATTTTTAAAGGATTCATTTGAAATTCCCAGGTCTGCACTCAGGGATTGAATAATTTCAGGATACTCCATCGCCTCTGAAGTTCTTCCCAAAAGAGATGTATATGCCAGATCGGTGATATAAATCCCAAGATTCAGGGCCCTTGCTTTTGAGGTAAGGTATTTTTCTGAATTGCCGGCATCGTTGATCAGACCGGGAACATAATTAAGTTCTGTTTCTTCAAATTGCTCCAGGATTTCCATAGGGGAAGGAAACATGTAAAATACTGAAACCGAACCTTCAAAATCGATGTCATCATCCGAAAAACCCTGATTTCCGGAAGATTGGGACGAGGCTTCATCTTTTGTTATATTCTTACAGGAGTAAAAAAGCACTCCTGCCAATAACAAAAAAATAAATAGAAAGTAAATTTTTTTCATATTTTTCATTTTGTTTATTCTGTATACCAAGTTATTATTTTAAAACCAAAAATGTCATTTCACACTGCTTGAATAAATGGGTTTAATATAGTTCCGGGAAGAAAATATTTTCAAAATCCGGGTCAGCCAGTTGAATACAAGCGATAAATAAAGAATAAAGGTCATTATCCATAGTACAAGGGTATTGAAGAGTAAGGTATCTATCAGATAGGGTCCGATTCTTTTTGATGAGGCATAAAAATGAGATCTTCCATTCCGGAACGCCGGATCATGGAATACCGGATTATCCTTTCTGATCAATCGTCCTTTTCTTATATACAGCTTCTTTAAATCATTATTATTCAATACCAGGTCGGCTAATCCCTCATTGTAATATTTTTCCTGCAGGTCAAGGAGGGAAAAGTCTTCCCGTGCCAT
>CBDUPM010000539.1:0-2526 GCA_965369105.1 uncultured Bacteroidales bacterium
AAATGTCCCCAAATTACTTGATTTTACCATTACCCGTGATAAAATTCCGATCTATTCGCTTGATGCGTCCTATATGATTGATGAAACAACCGGATACATTAAATTATCCAGGTTTTCACAAACAACCGAGACGGAATTTAAAAAAGCCATCAGGGAACTTAAAGAGGAAAATATGCAAAACCTGATTCTGGATTTAAGTGGAAATGGGGGAGGATATTTATTTTCAGCGGTTAATCTTTCCGATCAGTTTTTACCCGGCAGACGAAGGATTGTTTATACACAAGGAATGCAAAATCCAAGAAGAGACTTTTTCTCAACCAATGTGGGAGAATTTATGGATGGTAATCTTGTTATCATGATAGATGAAACATCTGCATCCGCTTCTGAAATTGTTGCCGGAGCCATTCAGGATTGGGACAGGGGGGTAATTGTGGGTCGACGCTCATTTGGGAAAGGATTGGTACAGGGCAGATTCCAGCTGAGAGATGGCTCTGAATTAAGACTTACGGTGGCAAAGTATTATACTCCTTCCGGCAGACTCATTCAGAAACCCTATACAGAGGGCTATGATGAATATTCGAAAGATATCATTAACCGCTATAATTCAGGAGAGTTAAGTGGGGATGATCAGGTTGATTTTCCTGACTCCCTCAAATTCAGGACCCTTGAAAAACAAAGAATTGTTTATGGCGGAGGAGGAATAAATCCTGATTATTTCGTCCCTATTGATACTTCGAATTATAGTGATTATTACCGGAGCCTTTTAAGCCAGGGAATTCTAAATCAGTTCACCCTGAAATATGTGGATGAAAACCGTAAATACTTTACCAGGGAATATCCCGGTTTTGAGGAATTTGATGCTAATTTTAATGATCTTTCAGAAATAATCTCTGAAATGGTTGAGTATGCAGAGAAGGAAGGGCTTCCGTTGAATCAGGAGGATTTAGAAACCAGCAAAGAACTTATTTCGGTCGTATTAAAGGCATATATTGCAAGAGATCTCTGGGATACTGCAGAGTTTTTCAGAATATACAATAAAATAGATCCCATGTTTCAAAAAGCGGTTGAGGTAAGCTTAAATCAATCGATGTATGAAGCGAAACTTCAGGCAGCTGTCATTGAATAAATAAATGATCATTAACTGGATAACAGAGAATTATATTGAAGTCCTGGGAGCAATCACAGGACTTATTTATTTGTATTTTTCCTATAACCAGAATAAACTTCTCTGGCCACTGGGATTGATAACTTCTTCATTCTATATTCTGTTTTTCTATAATACAAAACTGTATGCCGACATGAGCCTGCAGCTGTATTATGTGGTTATAAGCATTTATGGCTGGGTTTATTGGTCAGGCGGTTCAAAAAGTAAAAAAGCAAATAAAAAAGATTTACCCGTAAGAAGCATCAGTCTGAAAACATGGCTTGTTTTATTTATGATAACGGCTATTTTAACGCTTTTAGCAGGTTTTCTGCTTAAAAAATATACGGATGCCGCATTGCCATATCTGGATGCATTTACTACAGCCGGAGGGATAGTTGCAACATGGATGCTGGCCCGGAAGCTCCTGGAAAACTGGCTGTTTTGGATTGTAGTTGATATTGTTGCTTCGGGAATGTATTTTTATAAGGAGAAATACCCCACCTTAATTTTATACTTAATTTACAGTATTATTGCAATAGCCGGATATTACAGATGGAAAAAGGATTTAAAGAAAAAATAAGATTCGTTCTTACAGGACCCGAATCGACTGCCAAGTCCAGCCTGTCTGAATTGCTTTCCCTGCATTTCCAGGGAGTTTGTATTCCTGAATATGCACGGGAATACGTGAATAATTTAGGAAGGGCTTACCGATACAATGATCTGGAAATAATTGCAGGGAAGCAGGTGGAACAATATCGGGAATCAGGGAATGGTAAGTTTAAATTGATTTTCTTTGATACCTGGCTGATAATTACAAAAATTTGGTTTAAGGAGGTTTATGGAAAGTATCCTGAATGGTTAGATCAGTATATTTGGGATTTAAAAATAGATCATTATTTATTGTGTTACCCTGATATCGATTGGAAACCTGATAACTTAAGAGAAAATGGAGGGGAAAGAAGGGAATATCTCTTTTATCTTTATGAAGAAGAATTAAAAGAACTTGGAGCATCCTATTCAATTATAAAGGGATCCGGAAAACAACGCATGGAGAATGCGATAATAGAAGTTGAAAAATGCATTAAGCTAAAATAAAATGGCAAATTACAATTTTGTTGCAACCACTCTTTTTGGCCTGGAAGAGATCCTGGCCCGTGAAATACAGGAACAGGGAGGTGAAGATATCAGGGTTTACCGAAGGGCTGTATCATTTACCGGCGGAATATCCCTTATGTATAAAATGAATTTTAACCTGCGTACCGCCATTCGTGTTTTATGGAAAATAAAACACATTAAACTTAAATCAGAAAAAGATCTTTATAACGGGGTTTATTCCGTTCCATGGGAAGATCTTTTCTCATCAGGCCGGAGTATTGCAGTTA
>CBDUPM010000540.1:0-2523 GCA_965369105.1 uncultured Bacteroidales bacterium
TTCAGATATTTGAATTAATTCCCCGGCGATTTCTTCCGGTATATAAAGTTCCATTCTGTGACCCATATTAAAAACCTGGAACATTTCCTTCCAGTCAGTACCCGATTGTTCCTGAATAACTCTGAATAATGGAGGGACCGGGAACAGCTTATCCTTGATAATGTGAAGGTTATCAACGAAATGCAGGACTTTTGTCTGGGCTCCGCCCGAGCAGTGGATCATTCCATGAATCTGATCCCTGTAATCTTTAAGTATGTGGTTAATAACAGGTGCATAAGTTCGTGTGGGAGAGAGCACCAGCTTACCGGCGTTGACATCCAATCCCGGGATTTTGTCCGTAAGTTTAAGCTTACCGGAATAAACCAGTTCATCCGGAATTTGATGGTCGTAGGTTTCAGGGTACTTTTTGGCCAGGTAGTGGGCAAATACATCATGCCTGGCGGAGGTTAAACCGTTACTTCCCATTCCTCCGTTGTATAAATTTTCATAGCTGGCTTGTCCAGAAGAAGCAAGGCCCACAATTACATCTCCTGCTTTTATTTTGTTTTCAATAATAGCCCTTCTCTCTGCACGGGCAGTAACCGTTGAATCAACTATGACCGTTCTTACAAGGTCACCTACATCAGCCGTTTCTCCTCCCGTCAGTATAATATTGACACCGAAATCTCTCATTTTATCGACAAATTCCTTTGTCCCGTTAATAATTTCGGAGATGACTTCTGCTGGTATCAGGTTTTTATTCCTGCCAATGGTAGAAGAAAGATAAATTTTATCCGTTATTCCCACACACAAAAGATCGTCAGTATTCATTACGATGGCATCCTGTGCAATTCCCTTCCAAACCGACAGATCTCCCGTTTCTTTCCAATAGGCATAGGCAAGTGATGATTTGGTTCCGGCGCCGTCAGCATGCATGACTATGCAATGGGAATCTGAACCGGTAAGAAAATCAGGGACTACCTTACAAAAAGCATTTGGAAATAATCCTTTATCAATGTTTTTTATAGCTTTATGGACATCTTCCTTTTTGGAGGAGACTCCTCTCATAGCATAACGGGAATCGGACATTATTTTTTTTTACAAAGGTAAAAAATAAACAGATGGAAATTAATCCCTCATTTCAGTTAATTTCATTCTATCAGAAAAAAAGGAAAATAAAACTTGACTTACAATCACATAAAAGCTTATTTTATATAAAAATCAAAACTACCCTATGAAAGCATTGACACTGTTATGGACATTATTTCTCATTTTGAATCTGAATGCCCAATATTCCGGGGAAAAGGAAAACTTACAAATCAGGGATTTTCAAATCACCCAGGATTCTGTTTTCTTCAAAGAAATAAAGGGTATTTTAAAGGATGTTGAAAGCAGGAATCCTGTGGTCTTTGCCAATGTATTTATTATTGGAACAAGTATTGGGACAGTAACAAATCTGCAGGGTGAATTTATTCTAAAAATTCCCATTAGTTATAGCGAGGGTGAAATCGGAATATCCAGTCTGGGATACAGGCTAAAAAGACTTTCAATAAAAAATATCCCGGATGATTACTTTAGCATAGAACTCATACCAACTCCCTTTAGTATAGAAGAAGTGGTAGTAAGAAATCAGGACCCTGTTGAACTGATAAAAGAAGCAAAATACAGTATTTCTGATAATTATGGAGAAGAACCAGCCATGCTAACCGGCTTTTACCGCGAAACTATCAAACAAAACCGGCGGTATATTTCAGTTTCAGAAGCCGTTCTGGATGTATATAAATCCAGTTATAAAAAAATCCTGGATTCAGACAGGGTAAAAATTTACAAAGGCAGGAAAAGCAAGGATTCGGAAAGAATAGATACCCTTTCATTTAAACTGCAGGGAGGACCCTACAATACTTTTTTAACAGATATTGTAAAACATCCCGGTGAAATTTTAGGGGAAGAATTCCTTGAATTATATGATTATAAACTGGAAAGGATCGTTTCCATTGAAGACCGGGATTCCTACATGATTGAGTTTTCTCCAAAACCCTTTGAACCCATCCCGATTTATGAGGGTAAAATTTATATTGATATAAAAAGCCTTGCCTTTGCGGGTGCGGAATTCAAAATTAGTCAGGATAAACTTGAGGATGCTGCAAAGGTGATGATCATTAAAAAACCCATGGGCATGAAAATCGAAATACCGGGTGCTAATTATTTAATAAAATACCGTATGGTTAATGGGCGATGGTATTTGAATTATGTAAGAGCTGAAGCAGAATTTAAAGTTAACTGGAGGAAAAGATGGTTTAATTCGACCTACACCGTAATGTCGGAAATGGCTATAACAGATTCTGACCTGACCGGTATTATTAAGCATCCTTTCAGGGAAAGCTCCCGTTCACAGGACATCCTTTCTGATAATATTGAAAATTTTGAAGATCCTGATTTTTGGGGAGAATATAATATTATTTTACCTGATCAATCCATTGAAGAGGCAATTAAAAAACTCAGCAGGAAACTCAAAAGACAAAACCCTTAATTTCTCGGAATATA
>CBDUPM010000541.1:0-2513 GCA_965369105.1 uncultured Bacteroidales bacterium
CTGGGAGTATAGTGCAATTCCAAATTATAATCCTTCAAAATTCAGAGAACACATTATCCCTGCCATACATGGGAAAGCCCTGAAAAACAAAGAAGTCCTGAAGGAAATTGAAAGATTTTTTCTTGGTTCACAACCCATGATAAAACAAGAAGCATTATCCTCCGACCATTTCGACAGTCATTGCCATATATTTGGTCGTGAGATCATTACCGGAAGAATACTTTTACTTCTTATCGATGAAATACTGAGCTATAAAAAGGCTAAAAACAGTAAAGCTAAACTTGCTCTGATCCCAGACCTGACCGCAGAAATGGATATTGAGAACGGAGATGAAAAAAATTCCGGTTCGGTGGCTAAAAATATCATTAAGTATTTTGCCCTCAATAAAAACTCATACCAGGTACTGGACGATCTTGATAAGGAATATTATAAACTTAAGGCAAATGTCTATCGCTACATTCCGCTTATGTTTGATCTTGAAATGACATTCCGGAATAAGTATAAAGGAGGAAATAGTCTTGTGGGTTTAGATTCCACTGAAAATCAATTCAAGAAACAAATAACGGATTATTTGAATGAGCTTGAAGGCCTGATAGAAAAATTTGAAAAGGGAAACAAATTGATCTTCGATGGAAATCTGGTTGAAAATGAAGCGAGTGTCAAGGTTTTGAAGTTCATAAAGAAAAGTTTAAAAGTGCTTAATGTAATTAATCCTGATCTGGAAGGAAATATCAAAACAGGATATCAAAAGCAGGTGGATGAATTAAAGGCCTTAAAACACCGTTATGGAAATAATATTTTCCCCTTCCTGGCTACCGATCCCAGAAGGAAGGATATGGCCCGGATTATTCTTGAAAATGTAGGTCCGGGGAAAGCATTTCACGGAATCAAACTCTACGCTCCTAATGGTTACTCTCCTACCGATCCGCACTTATTTGAAGACAGCACTGCATTTATTGATGGCAAGAGTTTGTATTCCTGGTGCATTGAAAATAATATTCCTATAATGACACATTGCTCCAATGCAGGATTCAGCACATTTGTTATGGATCTGGAAGTTATGGGAGATGTCAGAATAAACGAAAAACTGGTTCATTATAACGAGCCAACAAAAATTACCTTCAATAATAATGTCCTGAAAGGAGGGTTTGCCAGGGCTGTCAGAGAAAGAGGTGCAACCCTGAATCATCCTCAGATTTGGGAAAAAGTATTGCAGAATTACCCTAAAATTAAGATCTGCCTTGCTCATTTTGGAGGGGAGTCGGAAATCTGGAGGAAGGAGATTGCAAGATTGATGGGAGTTTATTCAAATCTATACACTGATCTTTCCTGCATCACTCACCAGGACAGGCTGGAGAAAATCAGAAAAGCATATTTTGGAAAGAAAAATAAGATTAAGGACAGGATTATGTATGGATCTGATTTTTATCTGAACATGCTGGATAAGCTTACATTTAGCGATTATTATGAGCATTTCAGAAGAAGCTTTCATCGGAAAGAATTAAAAGAGATGAGTGTGGATGTTCCGAAGAGGTTTTTGGGCGTGTAATCTGGGGGTGCTGAGGGTATGGGGTCAATGGTCAACAGTCCACGGTCCACGGTCCACAGTCCACGGTCCACAGTCCACGGTCCACAGTTCACGGTCCACGGTCCACGGTCCACATTAACAATAGTAGCTATTCAACGGTCTCGTGGTCTAGTGGTCTCTCTAACCTGCACCAAGCACCCAGTTTTTCCAACGAAGCTTCGGCGAAGTTGGGCACCCAGCATCCCCTCTCTCCTATTGCAAAATCCATATTTCATGTTTACTTTTAGAGCTGAATCAATAGAAAAAACATACAATGGCTTTAAGTGAAAGTGCGCATCGACTCAGACAAATGATTGAGCATGCAATTGAAGATCACAAAATAACTCGTTCTGAAATGGATATGATTTTACATATTGCTACTGAAGATGGGCATATTGACCCACAGGAACAGGCATTACTGGACCAATTGCAGGATATGATCGAAAGTAAGATGGTGAAAATTGTTGCGTAAATCCTTCTGGAGAGAAAATAGCATGTGGGAAGTGCCTTGAGTGCCTTGAGTACTTGGAGTATTAAGAGTTGGGAGTGACTGGAGTTTCGAGTGACTAGAGTTTGAGTCTTCTTCAATTAGCAATTTATTTATCCTCCGCAGCCTGAGTGAAGGAGGAGCATTTCAACGCATTCCCTCATTAGCATTAGAACATCAACTATCACCACCTCCGTTTCTTCCTCTTCATCTTCATACTGCTTTTCTTAAGCTTTTTAAAGGATTTTGATTTGGATCCTTTGAATTTACTATTCATAGTATAGGATCCCTTATCACCCAGCATAAGGCCTTTTCTTTGCGCTTCCAGCCTTGCTTTTTTGGCGGTAGAGCAGGAAGGCAAAATACAGGCCAGAAAAAAAACGTTCAATATACCTCCCAACAAATGCGTTATATTCATTCGTTTCATGGTAAATGGTTTGGGTTAGAAAATCTTAAGTA
>CBDUPM010000542.1:0-2512 GCA_965369105.1 uncultured Bacteroidales bacterium
GGCAAAAGAAAGATAACATTATCCTGGCCATGATCCCAATGATATTCAGCCTGGTCCTGATAAATAATTATAACTTCCCTTTTTCCATAATTGTTTCCTTTATAATAGCTTTATTATTAAGCCTATTACTCACTAAAATCAATAAAAATATATTTTTCTTCTTAGGGATTTTTAGCCTTAGTTCCCTGCTCATTTATTATATTTCCGGTAGTGGATTCCTTTTTCTTTTTTCATGCCTCGCCCTCCTGACAGCTGTGAAAAAGTATAAGAAAAGCTCAATTGTATTCATGATAATTTTTATTACGGCCATTAATTATGTCCTTCCCCTTTTCGCATCAAAATATATTTTTCCTGTTTCAACCCAGAAGATTTACTTTTTATTTATTCAGCCTGATGTATATTTTAAGGCATATCATCCCACCCTGGTTTTTTATCTTTTCCTTTTGAATCTTCCGGTATTACTTTTATTAAGAAATTTCATCCCAAACGCCCCGGAATCACTTAAGATTTCCAATACTGTTTTATCCCGGAGAATTCAGATTTCTGCATTATGGATAATGGTTTTGATTATAGGATATTTAGGGCATCAGACCAGTTTTGTGAGCGATGCAAAAAAGATTGCGGCGAGCAATTTTCATAGCTATAATGGCCACTTAAAAAAGACTACCCGGGCAGCAACAAGTTTGAAAGATTATAGTTTCGAAGCAAATCTTTATTATAACCTGGCCCTGGTAAAGAGCGACTCCTTATCCCAAAAATTCTTTCACTTTTTTCAAATAAGGGGAACAGAAATATTATATCCCGATATTGATTTCCGTTCGGAATTGTCGTTCATTACTTCTGATTATTATTATGAATTGGGGTATATTCCGGAGGCAAGACACTGGGCTTATGAAGCCCTGGTAAATTATCCGCACAGTCCAAGGGCAATTAAATCATTACTGAAAATACACCTGGTAACCGGGGAATATAAAGCGGCCGAACGATGCTATAATATTCTGAAAAAGGGTTTGTTTAATAAAAAATTCTTAAAAGAATATCATGCTTTTATTGTGGATACGAGCCTTGTTAAAAACATGCATGAATTAGCCGATAAAAGGGCTTCCATTCCGGAAGAGCGGGAACTTACCCCAAGAGTTTACGAAAGATTCACTGAACTTCTAATAAGAAACCCTAAAAATAAAACAGCCTTTGAACACCTGATGCTTTATTATTTATTGGATGGAAACCTGGAAAGTTTGGTGGAATTATACCCGGAATCAGGTACATATTTTTCAGGACCGGTAGCCATTTATGAGGAAGCTCTGTTGCTGTATGGTGAAATGAATCAAATAGATATCTCATCTGAATTTGAAATCAGTCATGAAACTCTATCGAAATATGAGGAATTTAATAAATACCTGAAAGAGTTTGAAGGAAATAAAACTATGGCAAGAAATGCCTTATACTGGAAAATGGGAAAATCTTATCTTTACTATTATAAATATGTGTACCCCAGAATAGTTATAAGAGAAATTATTTTTGAAGAAGATGAAGAACCTCAAATATAGAAAATCAGAAAATAATGAAATTGTATGGGGAAAAGAAATTAATACTTGCCTGGTATTATGCTTTCTTTTAATTTTAAGTGCCTGCATCAATTCCCCCAATTATAAAATTGAAACTAAAGACTTTGCTAAAATATATCCTGAATATTATCAGCTAATAATTCCGTCAAATATTGCTCCTCTTAATTTTATCATTAAAGAAAATGCTGTTAAGTATCATGTTGAAATATCATCTGAATCCGGAAATAAAATAATCCTTCAACAGAGATCACCGAAAATTGAAATTCCTATAGAAAAGTGGCATAAAATTCTTCATGCCAACAAGGGTAAAAAACTGAAAATCGATATCCTGACTTTCAACAACAAGAAATGGAATAAATTTCAGACTATAGAACATGAAATTTCTGAATTTCCTATTGATCCCTACCTGGCATACAGACTGGTCCATGCAGTATACCTGAAATGGAATGAAATGGGGATTTACCAGAGAAATCTGACCAATTTTGATGAAAGCCCTGTTATTGAAAACCTCTCCACAGGCAATGGCTGCATGAATTGTCATACTTTCCTGAATAATGATCCTTCAAAAATGCTTATCCATTTCAGAATCCTTCATTCAGGTACTCTTCTGTGGAATGAAGGAAAGCTTTCAAAAATTAATACCGGGACAAAAGAAACCCTGTCGGCTGGTATATACCCTTCCTGGCATCCGGATGGGAATCACATTGCCTTTGCAACCGGAAAAATCAGTCCGCACCTTACCACCCGCCTTAATAAAGTTGTGGATGTTGCTGACAGGGTTTCCGATATTGTTGTCTATAATATTGAGGAAAATACCATAAGCAGCTGTGAAGCCCTGACATCTTCCCGAAGAGAAAATATGCCCTGCTGGTCTAAAGACGGGAAATACTTATACTATATCAGTGCTCCGGAAGCCATCGGGGGGGATAATGAAAGTCTGCTTC
>CBDUPM010000543.1:0-2500 GCA_965369105.1 uncultured Bacteroidales bacterium
GAAGCCGGTGGATATACTCCTTACCATCGGCATCCTTATGAGCATATGAACTATATTATCGAAGGTGAAGGAGCCCTGGTAAATGAACAGGGTGAAGAAACTGCCCTGAAAGCCGGTGATTTTGCCCTGGTGAATCCAAATGAAAAACATCAGTACCGCAATAAAGGCGATAAACCATTTAAAATGATTTGCGGGGTTCCGAAGGAGTTTGAGTAAATTGCTGATGTGCTGAAATGCTAAATTGCACATGAACTATTGATTTCATTCCGGAGACTCGTTACAGTCAGGGTACTTCTGTTGATATATCTCATTCCAGGTTCTCATCATTTCTACAATTATTATACTGCCCTATAGAATTAGCTGCATTTAATAGTTTAGATACTCCCCTGAACGCCGGTGATTTTGCCCTGGTAAACCAGGTCGAATAGAAGCTTGCATTTATTTTGCTGTCTGTGAATAATAATTCGAGAAAAGAAATATATATTGCGTTTCCAGAATTTTTAAACTTATAAATTCAATAATAAGATGTCGCAAGATCAAGAATTAATGCTAAGAAAAGACATCATCCAGTTACTGGATGAGAATAACAGGGAAGAACTCACTGAGCAGCTGGAATCTATGAGTTCGAAAAATATTGTGCATCTTATGGGTCATCTCAAATGGGATGATCAAATGAAGCTGATTACCTTGTTGGCACCGGAAAATGCAGCCAATGTGATTGAGGAGATTCCAGAGTCCCAGGCGGTCAATATTATCGAGGATCTTTCTGAAAAGGATGCTGCCGCTATTCTGGATCAAATGGAAAGCAATGAGCAGACTGATATCATAAAGGAGCTCGAACAGGAAGACGCAGACAGCATCCTCAGCAATATGGATCCGGACGAAGCTGCCCAGGTGAGGAAGCTACTGGTGTATGATGATGACTCTGCAGGAGGATTAATGCGCATGGAATATTTTGCTTTTAGATCGCGCCAGACAGTGGATGAAATAACCTCCCATTTACGGACCCATTCTGAAAAATATATTGACTATCCCCTGCGGTATATTTTTGTTATCTCTTCCGTGGGTAAACTGATGGGCGTTTTACAGATGCAGGATCTCTTACTTGCCGACGGTAACACTACCCTTTCCAAAATTATTGTAGAAGATGTACGATCGGTTGATTACCGTACAAGCTTAGAAGAGCTCATCAGTTTCTTTCAACAGAATAATTGGTACGGAGTACCGGTAATCGATGAAAACAAAATCCTGCTGGGAGTAGTTTTACGAAGTGATATTCAGGAAGCTGAAACGAAAAGACTCACCCAGGAACATTTAGAGACACAGGGTATTGTGGGTGGTGATGAACTCAGAACCATGCCGGTATTTCTGCGCGCCCGCAGAAGACTTTCCTGGCTATCGGTGAATATTCTGTTAAACATCATTGCTGCAAGTGTAATCGCTTACTATCAGGATGTCTTAACTGCAGTTATTGCAATGGCTGTTTTCCTCCCTATTATCTCAGACATGAGTGGTTGTTCCGGAAATCAGGCCGTGGCTGTAAGTATGCGGGAGCTTTCTTTGGGAGTTGTAAACCCAAAGGAAATATTCAGAGTTTGGTTTCAGGAAATTAAGGTGGGGCTTATCAATGGAATAGTTCTCGGAATCCTGATTGGTGTAGCGGCCTGGTTATGGAAGGGGAATATTTACCTGGGGCTGGTGGTTGGTGGAGCACTTATGATAAATACGCTTGCAGCTGTTTCAATAGGCGGAACTGTACCGCTTATTCTTAAAGGATTAAATATTGATCCTGCACTTGCTTCAGGACCTATCCTTACCACCATTACTGATATGTTGGGTTTTTTCCTTGCATTGACTTTTGCATCATTGGCATTGAGTCATTTGGGAGGGTTGTAAACCTGATTATTAAGTAAAATCAGATCGTTTTAATTACCCGGGTTTTAAATATGGAAGCTAAGCATCCCCTCCAGCAAACCCGTCGCACGGGCAAGCGGATGAGTGCATGTGTTTGGAACATGATTAAAAATGAGTCAACCCTATGCGGGCATTGATAAAAAGTGGTTGATCGATTGTGCACTGCCGACTTTCTCGGGAATTTTCAATTAAGAGTGTCATCCTAAACTTTTATAAGACTATACTAATGAGTTTTCTTTCCCGGTTCTGCATTTGAAAATCAGAGCCGGGATTTTTTGTTTCATTCAAACCCCTCTCTCATACTCAACTCTCACACTCCACACTGATTATCTGGGGTGCCCAGGGAGTTTTAGTGAATGATTCATCTGTTTTTTCTGACCTTTCTGCTTTCGATTTACCATTTTGGCTTAAAATATCTCCATGGCTATTCGCTAAATATTTGATACTGACAGGGATTTTATATAACTTATATGAAATTTATAAATCTTATACCATGGCAAATAGTGTATACAAAATCATTGAACTGGTTGGTACCAGTCCTGATTCGTGGGAAAAGGCAACTGCAAATGCAATTGCACAAGCTTCT
>CBDUPM010000544.1:0-2499 GCA_965369105.1 uncultured Bacteroidales bacterium
TTAATGAATTTACTTTGTTTTCAGAATGAACCAGGCATTGAACATACCGTTTGTTGTGGGTATGTGCCTTTTATTCTTGGTCATCAATCCCTTTAACAGTCATTAATAAAAAATCAAGGCATTTTGAATAGTCCAAATCCTCATATTCAAGTCCAATTTTTCTGATGTTAGAGTAATAGTCCTTGAGTCTTTTATAATAATTCTTTTCTAATTGAACTGATGTCGCCTTTTCTCCAATTTTCTCAATGAGAAACCATTTTTCAATCAATCTTGCAGTTCTACCATTACCATCTTGAAATGGATGGATTTTAACGAAAATTAAGTGCAATAATGCTGAATAATAAAAAATCTCAAATGGATTTAAATCTGTCCGATTTAGTATATCAATATCATGAAACAATTTATCAAGTTCTGATTTAACAATTTCGGGGCTTGCTGCAACGTACTCAATTTTATCGGCACTATTGATTACAAACATTGGATTATTCCGAATAAATCCTTGTTGACTTTTAGGTAAGAGACTTTTGCTTAAAATCGAGTGGGCTTTTTGGACATTCTCTAGTGTCAAGGTATTATTATCAATAAAATCATATGCAGCATATAAATCATCTGCTTTTCTGGTGTAATCAGGTTTGAACTTGACCTTTAAGAATTTATGCTTGAAGTAGCTGTCAAAATCGATATCTTCTCCTTCAATCTTTGATGAATAAACGGATGAAACTGACTTATAAAACTGAAAATAATCAACAGGCATGTCAAGTTTTTTGATTTTATCAATTTTATCCAATGGTGATTCTTTTACAGCTTTTGTAAAATCATCAAGTAACTTATCTGTCAGAATTTTCAAATCCATTTATAATCAGTTTACACAAAGGTAATCTTTTTGACTTCTGTTTTAAAATCAGGCGATATTTGGAACCGTGGGGCTCTCCTGGCATTACCCACAACGTAATAATATATAAACAAAAACTCCCCCCACACCCCAAACCTCAAATTCACATTATTCCCTGAAATTGAAATCAAAAACAGAAAACGTATACATACTCTGAATCCAGGAGGATATAGCTTTAGTTACCTAAAGTTAAGACTATTATGTAAAATGCAATGGCTTTTTGAGGAAAAATATTTGGGGATGGGAGGATGGGAGGATAAAACAGTCCACGGTTTACGGTCCACGGTCCACAGCAAGTAGACCAGTACCTATAAATTAGTTAGGGGTGTGGGTATTGAGTGTGCCCTAAAACCATCTCTAATTCATTATACCTCTCCACACTACCTACTCAAACTCCAAACGAATTCGACCCTGAACATATTCCATTCCATTCTCTTGACATTCAGTATTACATATCGTAAATTGCTGATAATCTTGTGTTTTCTAAAATGGAGGAAAATTATGAAATCAATACTCAGCCTTTTTAGCATTTTTCTTTGTGTTTTTTTTGTAAAGGAAGTAAATGCCCACCATAATGAAGGCTATGGGTCGGATACTTTGGTGAGTGTATATAATCAGAAAGTGGCTTTAAACACATCGGTCGGTCTTAAACCCGGTGAAAAGCAGGTTGAGATCATAAAATCCAGCATTGCTGACGATTTCCTCGTAAATGATGACAATGGAAAGGAAAGTCAATTTCTTCCTTCTGTAGCAATGGATGCCGTAGAGAATTTTGTGGTGGTATGGTATGATTACAGGAATGACAATTTTGACATCTATTTTCAAAGATATAGCAATACCGGAACTGCCATAGGAGTAAATACGAAAGTAAATGATGATACTCTGGGGGCATCTCAGGAGCATCCCGTAATAGCTATGGACCCGACAGGGAATTTTGTGATTGCCTGGAGTGATAACCGGAATGAAAATTATGACATCTATTTTCAAAAATATACCGGTATCGGAGGTGTTTTAGGCACGAATACCCTGGTTAACGATGATGTGGATAGTACAAAGCAATGGAATCCGGCCATATCAATGGATCCGGCAGGTAATTTTGTCATTAGCTGGATCGATGAAAGGAATGGCAACCGGGATGTCTATTTTCAAAGATATACCAGCGCAGGAGGAGCCCTGGATGCGAATGTGAAAGTAAACGATGATAGTGGCGCTAATATGCAGACTGCACATGATATTGCAATGGATCCGACAGGTAATTATGTGATTACATGGCAGGATTTCAGGAATTCCACCTGGGACATATATTTTCAGTTATACAATAGTAATGGTTCAGCTTCCGGAGTGAATACAAAAGTAAACGATGACCCTGGAAGTAACTTCCAAATGTATCCATCCATCTCAATGGATCCGGCTGGCGATTTTGTTATTGTATGGCAGGATTATAGAAATGCCAATTATGATATTTATTTTCAACGATTCACCGGTGCAGGATTAGCTCTGGAATCCAATACAAAAGTTAATGATGATACCGGGACCATGCATCAGAAAATCCCCGCTGTCTCAATGGATGGCTCCGGTAATTTTGTGGTGGTGTGGCAAGACAACAG
>CBDUPM010000545.1:0-2497 GCA_965369105.1 uncultured Bacteroidales bacterium
ACATTCTTGTATTGACAGCAATATTTTTTATTTCTATGGCTCACGGTCTTCCTGAAAATCCTCCCACCATAGATAATAAAGTACGCACAGTGGTGATAGATGCTGGTCATGGAGGGAAAGATCCCGGTGCAGTCGGGACAAAAATTAAAGAAAAAGATGTTGTGTTAGGTATTGCGTTGAAGCTTGGGAAATATATTGAAGAAAACTTTGATGATGTTAAAGTGGTCTACACCCGTAAGACCGATGTTTTTATTGAAGTCAGGGAAAGGCCGGAAATAGCCAACCGGAATAATGCCGACCTGTTTATAAGTATTCATGCCAATGCCCTTTCCAAATCCAAAGCCTATGGCACTGAAACTTTTGTAATGGGTATAAATAAGGATGACAGGAATTTCGAAGTTGCCAAGAGGGAAAACTCGGTAATTACCCTGGAAGAAGATTATGAAACCAAATATGATAATTTTGATCCTAACTCCATAGATTCCTATATCATCTTTTCAGTCGTACAGAAAACCTACCAGACCCACAGCCTGGCTTTTGCTGCACTGGTAGAAGAAGAATTTAAAAACAGGGCAAAAAGGTATAGCCGTGGCGTAAAACAGGAAGGTTTCTGGGTGCTCTATAATACGGCTATGCCAAGTGTGCTGGTCGAAACCGGATTCCTTACAAATAGCACAGAGGAAAAATTCCTGGGATCAGAAAACGGACAGGATATTATTGCTTCAGCTATTTTCAGGGCGTTCAGAAGATATAAGGAAGCGATAGAAAAAAACAGCAATTTTGAATCCCTGATAATAGCGGAACCATCCGAAGCAACCAAAACTACCACAGAAATCGTGGAGAAAGATTTAAATGAATCGGTAGCGACAGAAAAGCTTTATTTCAAAGTTCAGGTGGTGGTTTCAAAAAATGAGTTGGATTTGAATGATCCCTTTTTTAAATCATATAAGAATGTAGAAATGTTTAAAAGCGGAAACTGGTATAAATATGCAGTAGGATATACAGATTCCTATAAAGAGATCATTAATTATTGCACAGAAGTTAAAAAAGATTTCCCGGATGCATTTGTTATAGCTGTAAAAAATCAGGAAATAATTAAGCTAAAAGATGCAATTGAAGAAATAAACCAATGAGGGTAGATATGAAAACAGAAGTTAAAATAGGAATTACAGTAGCAGCCACACTGGCATTGGTTTACTGGGGAATAAATTTTCTGAAAGGAAAGAATGTTTTAAACCGGTCAGATGTGTATTATGCAGTTTATGATGATATTGCAGGATTGGGCTCAGCTGCGCCTGTAATGCTAAAAGGGTTTAAGGTCGGACTAATAACCAACATTGCGTTTAAAAAAGGAAGTACAGAGGAGATCGTAGTTTCTTTTACTGTAGATCATAGCCTGAAATTACCTCTGGGTAGCAAAGCGGAAATTTACAGTGCCGATCTCCTTGGATCAAAAGCCATTCAAATTCTTCCTGCTCAAAATGAAAAACACCATGTATTCGGAGATACTCTGATCGCCTCTATAAAGGGAGATATGATCAGTGAGCTATCCAATGAAATAATACCGATTGCCGGTAAACTGGATACTGCTATAAATAATATAAACGCTTTATTCGACTCCCTGCTGGATCAGAATTCCATTGAGAATTTTAAAAGCAGTTTATCAAATCTGGAAGAAATATCAGAATCCTTAAATAATCAGATAGGAAAGGATGAAATTTCCAATACATTGAAATCGATTGAGGAGTTTACCATGACCCTTAATCAGAATAAAGAAAAAATCGACACTATTCTTACTAATATTCAGACAATTACCGACTCAACTGCTAAATCAAATATTGCAGAAATGATCCATTCTGTCAATAAAAGTTTTTCTGAAACCTCCCTCCTGCTTGAAAATATAAACAAGGGAAAAGGAAGTCTGGGCCAGTTTGCAGTAAATGATTCCTTTTATATGAATTTAAATTCTTCCATAGAAAGCTTAAATGCACTTCTGATAGACCTGAATGAAAATCCGGGACGATATGTAAAATTTTCTCTTTTCGGGGGAAGAGAAAAAAAAGAATAGAAAAAATATCTGACATTTACCTGTTATTAGAATAACAGGTAAAAATTACACACTTTTTTTTTGATGAAAAACATTTTTTTTTTGATAAAAGAGAGACTATTGTAGTTTTCAATTAGACAAAAACATTAATAAGATTATATAATCATTTAATAAACAATTTTTTAAGGTAAGATATTTGTATATTACTGATTATCAGTATATTATTTTTTTTTGGGTTTTTTTCAATTCTTAATCGACTGATAATAAATACAATATACTTTTTACTTAAAAGTCAATAGCAGATTCATTTTTTTTTTAGATTTTTTTTCACAATCTTAGCTAAGCTTAATAAACAAGATTTTATTAGAATTAACCCTAAAAAAAAACTCCCTCTGATGCATCAGGAAGTATGGAATAGTTGCCTTAAAGTAATTAAAGATAATGTCCCTT
>CBDUPM010000546.1:0-2465 GCA_965369105.1 uncultured Bacteroidales bacterium
TGAATTAAACATTGGCAAAAGAGAAATTCTGAAATACATTTTTTATGGCTTCTTTTAATACTATGCAAACAGAAATAAAGAAACTTACCATCCTGTTCCTGCTCATTTTTCCCCTCATTCATATTTATGGACAGGAAGATCTCTATTCCCTGAAATTGGGGGCTTCTGCAGGATTTCTAAATTTAGATAAAAGTTATTCCCTGGATGATGTCATCAGGCCTTCGGATTTTGGGCTGGAGTTAGGAAAAAGTATTTCTCCTGCTTTTGTTGTTTCTGCAGGATACATTTATAACACCGATATTAACAGCAGGCTTTATAGTTCTTTATTGTTTCATTCAGACAATGGATGGTTACTGAGTAAAAGGTCAGTCATAGCACCCATTGGAGGAATCGGCCTTCATTATTACCCTGATGAAAAGGACAAACTTTTTATGGCAGGCGAAGCAGGTTTAAAACTGCGGTTTTCTGACAGACTAAGCTCAAATATTACATTCCTTACTTATCTGAATACTTCAAAAATAAAGACTTTTGATTTTTCTGACCTGCAAAATCAGACTATCAAATTATCCCTGAATTATCATTTTGGCAAGAAAAAAAGTGATTACAATTCACCTGTTTTTTATGCTGGAACATTTTTGGGTCAACAGGATGATTCCATCACATCCTCCCTTTATACTAGTTTATTTGCAGATGAAGAAAATCAGGAGACTAAAACAGATAGCCTGTTAAGGGATGTTCCCGTTGTTATTGATACCCTGAACCAAACCGGCAGAAATGAAACCTACCAGGCAGATACACTCCAGGCCCTGGTCCTTGATTCTCTTTCAACTTCGGATGTGAAACCGGATACTCTGGAAAACATTATGCTGTCGGTTGAACCCCCTGATAGTCTGAAAAGCCAGGAAGCGGAGATTAAAACTGATTCAGTTAGTTCTCAGGCATATATAGCGATAGATACCATTCCATCTGAACCGGATACAATCATTATTGAATACCCTGATAGTCTCACAGAGATTCTAAATATAGATTCAGCAGCGGAAAAACCTGTATTGGAAAAGTACAGCGACAAAATCATTGTAAATAATATATTTAACCTGAGTTTTTCTGACAGTACAATAAGTATAGAATTAAGTAATGGGCAGGATTTAATTATAATGCATCAGCCCCAGCATGTTTTCATGGATAAACCGGTTTCAGCCCCTAATCCACAAACTATTAGTGTGCCTGCTTCCAGGAATCCGGATAGCCTTCAGAATATAACAAATTTGGTACAAACCTACCCGGTGCCTTTACCACCCGCTCAAAATCAAATGGGAGACAGGACCGGCACAACCCAGGAAATTGGAATTCAGCCCATGCATTCCTATGGAAAAGGACCGGATTCTTTATTATTGGAGCAAAACAGGTTGTTATTTGAAATCCTGGCAAAATTGTCCCTGTCTGCAACTCCCTCAAACAGTCAGTTTGAATCAGAGCCGGTGAATCAAGTTTTACCGGAAATACAAATTGTACAAAAGGATAGCATAACGAAAACCGATACCATAATAAAAACAGGGAGTATCGTTGTTAATGCTGAGTATTATCACCAAAGAACCATCGCGCGAAATAATCAGTCCGGAAATTCAAGCCGGGTTAAATCAAAAGATTGAAGTCCTTGAAAAACAACTAAAGCTTTTAAGGGGTAATATAGAAGAGTTATCATTTAAATTAAATAATTTGGAGGTTCAGGATAGCATAAAAGCTATAATTGTTCCCGAAGCTGCAGTAAAGGAGCAGGAATTGGAGCCTTCTTTCATTGGGAAATATCCTATGACATTTTACTTTGAGACGGGAGAATTTGAAATGAAAGCTGCTTTTACACCTTTTTTGAAAACTCTGGTAATGGATGCAAATGCAAATCCGGAATACCATATTCTTATTTCAGGTTATGCCGACCGGTATGGTAATCCGGAATTCAACAAGAGTTTGTCTGTTCAACGGGCGGAATCCTTTAAAAAGGCTTTAATTTCTTATGGAATTAATGTCGAATCAATTATTGTCACCGGACTCGGTAGCCAGGATGCCTCAGCTAAAACTGATCCTCAATTGGACCGGAGAGTGGAAATTGAAATTTTCAGATTAGAGCGCTAAGCTATATTTATCATCCAGCAGGCATCTCAGGATTTAGTTCCGGGTTCAGGGATTTAATGCCTGAAAATCATGCTTCAACTAAACCCGGATCTTTTCGGTTTTTAATAAGCTCGCCAAACTATTGCCTGGCTTTACCACTAGTAGATAATTACGTACCCATTCCTTTTCGCATTATTAGAGAATGATCTCCTGCCGCGTTGAATTAAACTAATGAATTATATTAAGTTGGTTTATACTTTTAGAAGTTAAAACCATCCATTCACAAAGCCAGGGATGGATCCATTACTTTCGACCTGTCAATTGCTTTATTAAATCCTTGTATTAATTTTGAATAC
>CBDUPM010000547.1:0-2456 GCA_965369105.1 uncultured Bacteroidales bacterium
ATATTGACCTTTCCGGTTCAGGGGAAGTAATTTGTGATATGGCCGAAATTAATTATGTAAATGCCAATATTTCAGGGTCGGGGAAAGTAGTTCTGAATGGAAACGCAGGAACCGCAGATTTTAACATTTCAGGTTCCGGGGATATTAAAGCAATTGATCTGATTACTGAAATTTGTTATGCAAACATCTCAGGATCAGGACAGATTTTTACAACGGTTATGGATATCCTGGAAGTTACCATTTCCGGAAGCGGCATTCTATACTACGGAGGAACTCCGGAAATTGATGCAACTATTACCGGATCCGGAAAAATCAGAAAATATTGAAACACCTGAACTATGAAAAAAATACTTTATATACTGCTATTTGTTTCTTTTAGCGCCAGTCTTATCGGTCAGAATTTTATGAGAGAAGCCGGAGTCAGAGGAGGATTAACTTCTGGCTTTACCTACCGGATTTACCTGGATGAATACCTGTCGTATGAAAGCATTTTAAGCTTCAGGCAGTCCGGAATGCAGTTGACATTAATCAGACAAATCCATGAAGGTCCGTCCCTCCTGGATATAGACAATAATTTCAATTTTATTTATGGCTTTGGAGGACATGCCGGATTTTTCTTTTCCGATAAATATTCTCCATTGGGCTATCGTGATTTTTACTATCCAAACCGGAAATTTGCTCCCGTACTCGGAATAGATGCCTATGCCGGTATGGAATACCGCATGGAATCCTTTCCGGTGGTTTTTGGAATCGATTATAAACCTTTTTTTGAATTCTCTCTATACGAATATTTTCGAATGCGTCTCTTTGACTTCGCCTTTACAGCTAAATACAGATTTTAATTAAAATACAAACAAAATGAAAAAGATACTGAGCTTAATACTGATACTTAGCCTTGGATTAGTTCTTTTCGGACAAAGACATGACAGGGATGAGGATGACCGTTATAATAACCGGGAAATTTACACCCTTTTTGGAAATAACCGATTTCAAAGCGGAGGATATGGAGGATTTGGCGCCGGTTATACACAAATTGACGGTAAGGATGCCATAACCACAAGTGGCAGGGGAGCCTGGATAATAGGCCATGGCCTGGCTATCGGAGTTGCGGGCACCGGATTTGTCAACGATTTTCATTATGACACCTTTCTGGAGCAGGATGTAAATCTTGTTGGTGGTTACGGGGGCTTATTAATTGAACCCATTATTCTGGGCCGGTTTCCGGTCCATATTTCTATTCCAATTGTTGCCGGCATTGGAGGCATTGCCTATACCCGTTCCAGCTGGACAGGAAATACCTGGGAATATACAGATACATGGGTTGAAGATTCAGATACCTACCTGATAGTTGAACCCGGGGTTGAACTCGAATTTAATATATTGAGATTTTTCAGGATAGCAGCAGGAATCAGTTACAGATTAACGAGTGAAATCAGCTTGCTGGAATATGATCCCGGAGTTATTCCAACCGATGTCCTGAATGGTTATTCGGCTGGTATTACTTTTAAGTTTGGAAAATTCTAAGCAAAAAGATCCAAAATCATTTACCCTGATCTTTACCCAACCCGAAAGGGTCCGGTTACCATAACCCCGGATAAGCCTGTGGGTGGAATCCGGGGATGATACCCACCGGTTAAATATCCTCGCTCTTCCTATGGAAAGAAATTCCGGTAATTTTCATTGGGGTTAGCACCCTCCCCTCCCCGGTAATAAAATACAAAAAACGAGTGAAACTATTCTGCACTGAAATAAAATGTGAAAAAATATTTAAGGATAAGAGGAATTCCAAATTGTTGAAATCCTGCAAATAAGATTTGGAATGATCCAATGAAAAAAGGTTTTTCAAGTATAGCCCGGAATAATCCAGTTATTTAATTCAGAGCTAAAACCCGGAGTTTAACCACTCTCATCTTCCCCATAAAAAAAGGCCTTTGTAAAATCAAAGACCTTCTCCCGGAATCAAATCACATTTTATTCCTGAAAACTATTTATCCCCCGGTCCAGGAATTCAATATACTTCTTCGCATTCATCTCTTTCCCGATGGGTTCCGTAAGCAGGTTTCCATCCGGATCCAGCAACACATACCAGGGAGTGGCAATGGTTTTGAACCTGGTTTGCTCCAGGTAGCTGTTCACTTGTCCTATCGTTTTCAGGATCTTACCTTCGGGCGTGGTAACCCAGTCTTCTTCTGCAATTTCTGTCCGGTCGTCGGTATAAAGTGATATAACCACAAACTCCTGCTTAAGCCTTTGCAATACGCCCGGATCAACCCATACACTGTTTTCCATTTGTTTACAGTTACTGCAGGAATGACCGGTAAAATCAAGAAATACAGGTTTATTCTTTTCTCTGGCAACTTCCATTCCTTCTTCATAATCAAAATAGCCCTTAATTCCATGGGGTAATTCAAGGATATCAGAGTACTTACCGGGACCTGCAAAAGTAGCCGACTGAT
>CBDUPM010000548.1:0-2445 GCA_965369105.1 uncultured Bacteroidales bacterium
TATGCGAGCAAATACGACTCACAAGGTGAAGCCAAGATAATCAGGATTAAAGGAAATGGTTCAAATATCCAGATACTGGACCGTGGAATCGACCTGTTTGATAATGTAAACCGAGTTGAACTTGCTGTTACCCAAAAAAATCCGGATGTTATATATGCAATTGCCAGTGCAAGGAGCAACAGTGGGTTTTATGGTATATATAAAAGCACTGACCAGGGAGACAACTGGATCAAACTCTATGATACAGAACCTTTAAATTTACTGGGATGGTCGATAAACGGATCAGATAATGGCGGACAGGGATGGTATGATTTATCTCTCGAGGTTAATCCGGACAATGAAAACAATATTTTTGTGGGTGGCGTGAATATCTGGAGTTCTTCAAACGGGGGCGAAAGTTTTGAAATAAGTGCTCACTGGATTGGTCTTGACGATATTGATTATGTTCATGCCGATCATCATTATTTCGCCTATTCTCCCTTAACAAAAGAGCTTTTTTCCCTTAATGACGGAGGTATTTACAAATCGGGTGATAATGGCGAAACCTGGACGGATCTGAGTGAAGGCCTTAATATCCTTCAGGTATACAGTTTATCAGCTTCCCATACAAATGCCGACCTTTTCCTTACAGGAAACCAGGATAACGGATCCTATATGCGGAAAAATACAATCTGGACGGAAGTGACAGGGGGAGATGGAATGGATAACCTGATAAAATATGACGATCCGGATAAATTAATCACCAGTTATTATTACGGACAATTCTGGCTTTCAGAAGATGGGGGAGAGAACTTTTATTCCATCGGCCCGGTTGAAGAAAGAGGATCCGGAGCATGGGTAACACCCATTGTACCCTCAGAAAAAAATCCTGATCATATTTTTGTAGCCTATAAAAACGTATATAAATCTCCTGATTTTGGTAAAACCTGGATTAATTTAACCACCAATCTTGAAAATACCGAAAACTTCAGATCATTAAGTGTTTCTCCGACTGATGAAAACTATATTTATGTTTCCACTTATTCCAATTCCTATCGTAGCAGAAATGGTGGAATAAGCTGGGAGGAAATATCCGCCGGCCTTCCAACCGCAGCAATCAAATCAATTGCTGTATCTCCGAATAATCCTGAAAAAATATGGATAGCTTTTTCTGGATTTAAAGAGGGTGAAAAGGTATACTTCAGCGAAAATGCCGGTGATACCTGGGAGAATTACTCAGAAGGTATACCCAATATACCTACCAATTTTATCAGGGCCCAGGCAAATAGAAACGGGGCCTTGTATTTGGGAACCGATCATGGAGTTTATTACAGGGATAATTCAAAATCAGAATGGGAATTATTTAATAATGGACTGCCCAATGTAATTGTTAACGATATAGAATTCCAGGAAAATTTTGATCGCCTCATTATTGGTACCTACGGAAGAGGCATATGGGAATCTCCATTTTATCCGCTTGAGACATCCATAATTGACGGAGAAATTTATCCTATCTTTAAATATGGTTGCTCAGGGGAAAGTTCCAGGTTTTATTTGAGTACCCGGAATAATGCAGATAGTATCAGCTGGAATCTCAATGATGAGTTCAGCATCTCCTCTTTACCAAACGACACGATTGATGTTGTATTCAATACCAGCGGTGTCAAAGATATTTATGCCAGGGTTTATAAAAACGGGGAATCAAAAGAATTCAGCTTTTTGAACTATTTTACCGTTAAGGATAGTATAGACCTGACAGTGGGTAGCACAGACATTAGTAATTATCATAGTAATGATGAAGCTTTTTTAATGGCGGATGGAGCTAATAGTTACGAATGGAGTTCACCTGATTATACCATAGATAATCCATACTCATCGATCATTTCTGTGTCGGTATCAGACAGTACCAGTTTTTACGTTAAAGGTTTTGTTGGAAATTGTTCAGCAACTGATTCAATCAGGATCAATGTAATTCCTGGTCCTGAAAATGACAAAATTTGTGATCCCATTGAATTGAAGATTGGTTTAAACGGACCCTATGAAAATTACCAGGCTTCTTATGAAAAAGGGGAACCATTTCCGGACACTACCGATTGCAATACCCAGGATACCTGGTGCAACGAAGGTGGAGTGCAAAATTCAGTATGGTTTAAGTATACAGCAAAAAAGGAAGTTGCCTCGTTTACAACCAGTGGATTTGATACACAAATTGCTATCTATAAAGCAGATAGTTGTGATGAAATGATCAATGGAACCTATACTTTGATTGCTGCCAATGACGATTATTTTGGGAAGGACAAGAATTATGCCGCTGCCCTGAATAATGTAAGTCTTGAAATCGGCCAAACATACTGGATACAGGTTGACGGAAGCGCAGGAGGAGAAACAGGGGTATTCACTATTTTCATAAATAATTATGGGGTTGGGATTAATGAAGAAAAGGAATTTAATGAATTGGATTTAAAA
>CBDUPM010000549.1:0-2439 GCA_965369105.1 uncultured Bacteroidales bacterium
AATAAATTCCATCATTATCAATTACATTTACAACAAAACCAATTTCTGCTGTCTGATCAATTGATTTGCCTTCACTATTATTCAGTAGATCAAAGGGAATAAATAACTCCTCTATATATCCTGATTCTTTCCAGGTAAAAGCATATTCAATTCCTTGTTCAGTAGATGTATTCTGACCATTTTCTGTAGTCTCTGCCAATCCTCCCCAAAACAAATAATGTCCATTTTCATGAGCAGGACCCTGGCCATCCTCCAGATTGAAGTTTACATCCAGAAATAATTGGGAATTGTCTGCCATCCAATTTTGCAAAGGAGGCTCTGTTGAATAATAAGGGACCAAAGAATCATCCTCAACTTCAATCAGGAAATAAAAACCATCTAAGTCCCAGGTCCCTTTCCATGTGGTTTCTCCCAGGCTGGGAGATTCACCATAATATGGCAAATTTATGTTGTAGGAAGTTGCATCTGTCCAGATACTATCAATTTCACCATCCACAACAGGTGATACAGGTCCCCATCTCAATTCGGCTTGCGGTTTTTGCGAAAACAGACCGGAACAAGCCAAAAGGCTGACTAAAAAATAAAGGTATATAGATTTCATAGGCTTAGGTTTCATAATAAATTTATAAAATAAAATTAGCTTCACCTATTTTTATATAAATTATTATGGCTTATTTGTTTCTTTCCCAAAAGCGTCATAACTTATAGCATATTTCTGTTTTCTTTGAAAAGGAAGTATTTATTCGGTGTGATACCGGATTTCTGTAAAATCAAAAAGGATAATTACCATCTTTTCTCAAGGATGCAAAAAGGAACTTGATCTGAACGAATTCAAGTACTAATAAAATTTTGTAGCCATGCGAAAAATTAATCTTGACCCAAAATCCTTCCTGGCCTCAGGTGATGAAAAGAAATTTATCATCCTCGGATCAAAGAAAGCCTCCCTCGCATCCTTTGTTAAAGATCAAATTCTTCCCAAGATAAAACGGGAGATTAAAGAGTCGGTCCCCGGATTCTGGGGGACACTCGGGTTTTCAGATGATAATGCTATTGACTGGACCGGTCATCTTGAGATTTCATCCGAAGGAAATGACGAATTCAGAGGGGTGGTTGAAGAAGAGGTGGAGCTTATAAAAACCTGTTTTCCCCGACTCAGGGATGAACCGAAAAATATCCGGGAAAAGTTTATCTCATTTGAACATATTAACTTCAATTTCCCTGATATATTTACCCTGGATCAGATTCCGAAGCTCAGGTTGGACGTGATGCTGGATCCGGAAGAGGGAGCGGTTGTTTTTTATCAGTCGGACCGGGAAAACCTGGAAGAAAATTCCATTGAATATATCCAGCCCCAGGCAACCAAAGGAAATTCGGTTCATGACAGGGACAGGCTAAAATACCTGTTTGAAATTATTCCACAATATCAGCTGGAAGAGCTAAAATCTATGCCCGGTTTTTACAGGCTCAACACCTACAAGGAGCCTAAACCCTTTATTATTAAAATTCTGACTTTCAAGCGTTCATTTGAAGAGGAAGCAAAAAACCTGAAGACCGGCAGTAAAGATATTATTACAAAAGTTGAGGATGAACTTAACCGTCAGATCCACAAGAAGAAGATTCATAAAGCTCACAAATTATTGATTTTTAACAGGGTGGAAAATACATTTCAGGAAGCCAGAATAAATGACATACATCCGGAACTAAAAACCCTATTCCTTATGCATGGAACCTTTTCCGATACCGCCGGATCCTATGGTGATCTATACGGAAAAAATGCCAGGTGGTTGAAGAAAATTACAGCTAAAAACCTGGAAATGCATTATGAGCAGGTGATTGCTTTCGATCATCCCACACTTTTTTTTGGTGCAGAAGAGAACACAGAAGAACTGTTTAAATGCATGGATGAATTAAACATTCAGAAGTTTTCAGGGGAAGTTGACTTTATGGGATCCAGCCAGGGGGGAGTCATCGTTCAGTATCTGTCCAACCTGAAATCAGAAAGAATAAAAGTTGGGAAAGTTGCCCTTATTGCTTCGGCAAATGGGGTCGGTTACCTCACAGCAGGAGAATATGTGGCCAAATTCCTGTCTGTGATGAAGTATTTCTTCAAAGCAACCGGCTTAAAATCACAGGCAATGGTAGCTTCACTGGCCCAGCATTCTGCCGAATTTTTGCTTGACCAGCCAGGCCTGCAAATAATGACCCCCGGGAATGAGAAACTGGAATCTATAATGAATTCCACACCCTCCAACCCGGATACCAGGTACTTACCGGTCATTGATGATTATGATGAATCAATCCTGGATGAGGAGAACCGAAGATTTATCCGTTTCATAAAGAGAATGGGGGCAAGAGCAATAGATAAAGTCGCCTCAAAGATTCTTGGTGAATACAACGACTGGGTGGTGGGAACAAAAAATCAATTCATTGTCCCCTGGG
>CBDUPM010000550.1:0-2436 GCA_965369105.1 uncultured Bacteroidales bacterium
ATTCCCGAATATTTAATCCTGATTTTGGAGGAGGTACTGTCCTGGATATTGGTATTTATACCATTTTTATATCTCTGCTTTTTCTTGGAAAACCTGAAAAGATTTTTGCAGATGCCATAATTGGCAAAACCGGCGTAGATGAAACTTCATCCTGCATTTTTAAATACAAAAGCGGAGCAATAGCCACTCTGACTTCCACATTCCTGAGCGATACAAAAACGGAGGCTGAAATAGCCGGGGAAAAAGGAAGTATTACTTTTTTACCTAAATTCTTTATGACTTCCGGAATAGAATTCAGGCAGGAGGGTAAAAAAACTGAAAATTTTTCATTCGTTCATTTAAAAAACGGATATGAATATGAGGCGATTGAGCTTATGGACTGTCTGGATAAAGGATGGATCCAATCCAAAAAATTACCTCATAGTTTTACTTTGGATTTAATGGAGATAATGGATGAAATCAGAAAACAGATTGGGGTCAGGTATGCTCAGGACTTTTGAAGCCGGTTTGTGATATCAGTATAATTCTGATAAGCTTCTTCCCATTCTTTTACATCTTTTGGTTTATACCTTTCCAATTCAAATGAATTACGCACTACTTCTCTCATTTCTTCAAGAGATTCAAAAACACCTGCGGCCCTGCCCTGCATGAGTAAATTCCCTGCGGCCGTCCCTTCAGATGGACCTGCAATCACCTGTAAATCAGTTATGTTAGATGTAAACTGGCACAACATCTTATTCTGTGTCCCTCCTCCTATTATATGTATTTTCCTGATCTTTCTGGATGAAGTTTCCTTTAGTTGCTCCAGCACTCTGCGGTATTTAAAAGCCAATCCTTCGATAATGGTCCGGGTATATTCTCCCACGGTGGAAGGGGATTCCTGTCCGGTTAGTTTACAATACTCATCTATCGCGGAAGGCATATCCTCCGGATTATAAAAACCTTCATAATCCACATCAATATAAATTTTAAAGGGATGTGCTGATTCGGCCGATTCGACTAATTCTGAATAGCTTGCATTATAACCCGTTTTTATCCATGAATTCCTGCATTGTTGCAATAACCACAATCCCATTATATTTTTTAAAAAACGAAATGTCCCCTCTGCTCCTCCTTCATTGGTGAAATTATACTTAAAACTTAAGTCAGAAATGATGGGTTTCTCAATCTCAATACCCATTAATGACCAGGTTCCGGAACTGATATAAGCCCAATCATTACCTTCAGCAGGAACGGCAACTATTGCACTTCCGGTATCATGCGAGCACACGGATACTACGGGTATGGATTTTATACCAAGATCCCTGGCAATTTCCTCTTTCAACATTCCCATTTTACTTCCGGGTTTAAGAATGGCTGGCATAAGCTCCATGTCGATATTCAGAGTTTCCAGGACTTCTTTGTCCCAGTTCCCTTTATTTGGATTATAAAGTTGTGTGGTGGTGGCAAAGCTAAATTCAGTTTTCAGCTCCCCGCTTAAAAAGAAGTTTAGCAAATCAGGTATAAACAATAATTTATGAGCATTGTCAAGGACCCGGTCTTTATTTTTAATCAATGAATACAGATGATAAACCGAATTAAAAGGCTGAATGGAAATCCCGGTTAATTGATATATCTTCTCCGGAGTCATTTTATTGGCCAGGAAATCATCCTTGGCTTTTGCCGATTGCGGATCACGGTAAGCATAGGGTATCCTGTTCAAAGTGTGGTCTTTATTAATTATTCCAAAATCGACCCCCCAGGTGTCAATACCGATGGATTCCGGTATAAGATTTTCTTTGGAAGTACATTTTTGCAATCCATTAATGATTTCTTCATAAAAGCGGTAAATATTCCAGTAAAAATGATCATTCATACTGATCATCTTTGTAGGAAAACGATGAATTTCTTTAAGCTCAAGTTTTTTATCATCCAAAATACCTATCACGGCTCTGCCGCTCTCTGCACCCAGATCAATTGCAAGGAAAATATTTTTTGCCATTGTTTACACTTATTAATTAAAAAACCCCATAAACCGATTGATTCTCGGTATTACAATATATGCTCGAAAAAATATGAAATTCAGGTCTGCTCGTATCAAATTTTCTCTCCAGGTGTAGCAATGGAGCACCCGCCTGCATTTCTAATGATTTAGCCAATTTTTTTGATGCCGGTACCGCCCGTAACTTTTGCTCTCCTCCTTTAATCTCAATTTGATATACGGATCTCAATACATCAAATAAAGATTTGTTCTCCAGGTTTCTACTGGTAAATCTGGGTAAATTTATATTCGGAATGTAATTTATATCATAGAAAATAGGTTTTTCATTAAAGTACCTGATTCTTTCCATATAAATACAACCGGAGTTTTTTTCTATATCGGTCAGACGGAACATAAATTCCTCTTCCCAGGGTTTCACATAGGGTTTCACAATGAATTCCGTACGCAAATTTTTG
>CBDUPM010000551.1:0-2426 GCA_965369105.1 uncultured Bacteroidales bacterium
GGAAACCTATCTTTTCAAATAGTTAAAAATCTCAGGTATAAAGGCTTTTCAAATACAGTTATCGATATTGTATTTAAGGCAAATGAAGAGGGACCGGGTCTGAAAAAGGGAATCGATAAAATTTGCATGGAAGCTGAAAAAGCGGTCGATGAGGGAAAAAATTATATTATCCTGACCGACAGGAATATTAGTAAGGAATATGCTGCAATACCCTCCCTTCTGGCTGTTTCGGCAGTACATCATCATTTAATTAACAAAAGGAAGAGGATGCAGATTGATCTGGTTGTTGAAACAGCTGAAGCCAGGGAAGTGCATCATTTTGCCCTCTTATTTGGGTATGGGGCCTCTATTATTAATCCTTACCTGGTATTCAGTGTAATTGAAAAGCTGGTAAGAGAAAGAGAGATTCAACAGGATTATTCTAAAGCGGAAGAAAATTACTTAAAAGCCGTTAATAAAGGTTTATTGAAAATTCTCTCGAAAATGGGAATTTCAACCCTGAGGTCTTACCGGTCAGCACAGATATTTGAGGCTGTGGGGATTGATAAAGTAGTGGTGGATAAATATTTCAAGGGAACAGCTTCCCGAATCGGTGGATTAGGCCTGAATGGAATTGCTAAAGAAGCGATTTTGTCGCATAATGAAGCTTTTGATCCCGGATCGGAAGATAAACGATTGCATTCCGGGGTTTTTCACTATCGGAAATACGGTGAAAATCACGCATGGAATCCTGATAGCATTTCCCTGTTACAATGGGGATCACGGTCCGGGAAATATGAAAAATATAAAGAATACAGTGCATCGGTTAAAGCTTATAATGAAAAGCCCAATTTCATCAGGGGACTTTTTGATATTAAACGAAATCCAATTGATATCAATGAAGTTGAACCCGTTTCTGAAATTACAAAGCGTTTTGTAACCGGTGCCATGTCGTATGGATCCATTAGCAGGGAAGCTCATGAAGCCCTGGCTATGGCCATGAATAAAATTGGCGGCAGGAGCAATACGGGTGAGGGTGGAGAAGATCCTGTAAGGTTTGAACCCAGGGAAGACGGACTTAGTGCCCGGAGCTCAATAAAACAGGTGGCTTCAGGTCGCTTTGGGGTTACCAATCATTACTTGGTAAATGCGGATGAAATTCAAATTAAAGTTGCACAGGGAGCAAAACCCGGGGAAGGTGGACAATTACCGGGTCATAAAGTGGATAAAATAATTGCAAAAACCCGATACTCTATCCCGGGAATTACCTTAATATCCCCTCCGCCTCATCATGATATCTATTCAATTGAGGACCTGGCACAATTGATCTTTGATCTTAAAAATGTGAATCCAAGGGCAAAAATTAGTGTTAAACTGGTTTCTGAAACAGGCGTAGGAACGATTGCTGCCGGGGTTGCAAAGGCAAAAGCTGATCTCATTATAATCAGTGGTGCTGAAGGAGGTACTGGTGCCAGCCCGAATTCATCCATTAAACATGCAGGGTTGCCCATGGAACTTGGACTGACGGAAACTCAACAAACCCTGGTAATAAACAACTTAAGGAAAAACGTTGTCCTTCAAACGGATGGTCAGCTCAAAACAGGCTATGATGTTATACTCAGCGGATTAATGGGGGCTGAAGAATTTGGATTTTCGACTTCTGCATTAATTGTGCTGGGATGCGTAATGATGAGAAAATGCCATCTGAACACCTGTCCGGTGGGTGTTGCAACTCAGGATGAAGAACTAAGAAAACGTTTTAATGGAAAAGTGGATCACCTGGTAAATTTCTTTGAATTTATCGCAGAGGAAGTCAGGGAATATCTTGCCGAATTGGGATTCAGAAAATTTGAGGATATTATCGGACGTACCGATCTAATTGTTAAAAAAACTGATAATCTTAACTGGAAAACAAAAAGTATTGACCTTAGTTCTGTATTATACCTTCCGGAAAAAGCAAGGCTTAATCCCTTAAGAAAACAAGATGAACAGGATCACAAAATCACCGGTGTCCTGGATACCGTATTGATTGAAAAGGCAAAGCTTTCATTGGAAGCAAAGGAGAATTCCTATATCAGTATGGCAATTAAAAATACGGATAGGGCTACAGGAGCGATGCTTTCAGGAGAGATATCCAGATTATATGGGGCTGAGGCTCTCCCGGAAGAATGTATTAATGTGATTTTCAAGGGTTCAGCGGGACAGAGCTTTGGAGCCTTCCTTGTAAAAGGGGTTCAATTCAGATTGGAAGGAGACAGTAATGATTACCTGGGTAAAGGATTGTCAGGAGGAAAAATAATTGTGGTACCCCCGAAAGATTCCCCTTTTAAACCCGAAGAGAATATCATCATCGGAAACACAGTTTTATACGGAGCAACCCAGGGTGAGGTATATATAAAGGGGGTGGCCGGTGAGCGTTTCTGTGTAAGAAACAGCGGGGCTATAGC
>CBDUPM010000552.1:0-2421 GCA_965369105.1 uncultured Bacteroidales bacterium
TGGGTCACCTTTTTAGTCCCAATAGTGAAAGAGGTATTTTTAAAACGACCGATGGTGGGCAAAACTGGGAAAAAGTATTATTTATTAACGAGAATACAGGAATAATTGAACTTTTGTCTGATCCTGAGGATCCGGATATCCTGTATGCATCTGCCTATGAAAAATACAGGTATCCCTGGCATTTTGAAGCGGGCGGTGAAAATAGCGGAATATATAAGTCAACCGACGGAGGTGAAAACTGGACATTACTTCAAAATGGCCTTCCAAAAGGAAAAATCGGAAGAATAGGAATTGACTTATGCTATCAGCAACCCCATATTATATATGCTGTAATAGAAAACCTTAATCCAAAACCGGGAATTACCCTTGATGAGAATATTAAAATGAACCATATGAGGGATCCCTATTTCGATCAGCTTATTGGAGGAGAAGTTTACCGAAGCAATGATAAGGGAGAAAGCTGGACAAAACAAAATACGGATTCATGCAATGTAAGTGCGAAAGCCGCTTACTCGTTTAATAAAATCATGGTTCAGCCGGATAATCCTGAAAGGATAAGCGTCAGTTCTGATGCCATGATTACTTCCCTGGATGGGGGTAAGACCTGGCTGGACTGCAAATGGCCACCCGAAAACTTTTTTGTGAATATGTTTGGAGATATCCGCTGCATGTGGGTAAACCCTGAGGATGGAGATCATATGATGATTGGGAGTGATGGTGGAATTTATATCAGTTATGATGGTGGAAAAAATATGTTTCATCATTATCACCTGCCCCTTGGAGAAATCTATATGGTTGAATACGATAATGCCGACCCATATAATATTTATATGGGATTACAGGATCATGATGGCTGGAAGGCTCCGGTTAATGACTGGTCGGGACAAATTGGGCCTGAAGACTGGGATTTAATTGGTATGTGGGACGGCATGTATACATCAGTTGATCCGGTTGATAACCGCTGGGTATATATCACGACCCAATTCGGAGGACACCGGAGAGTGGATCAGAAATCCGGTACCCGGGTTAATATTGAACCTGTTGCGCCTGAAGGTGAACCTTCTTATCGTTTTCCCTGGACTCCTCCTTTGGTGATATCTCCTCATAACTCACAAATCATCTATACCGGTGGACAATTCTTACTTCGTTCAAAAAACCAGGGAGATAACTGGGAAAAAATAAGTCCCGATCTGACAAGCAATGACGCCAGGAAAATTGCCGGCAGAGGACATATGATGTATTGTACTATTTCTTCAATTTCTGAATCGCCGGTACAAGCAGGAATTATCTGGGTAGGAACTGATGATGGGAAAGTACATTTTACACGTGACAATGGAGACAGCTGGCATGAGTGTACCGAAGCCATGGAGAAATCGGGTGGACAGAAAAATTTCTGGGTAAGCCGGGTCCTTGCCAGTAAGTATGATAAAGCCACAGCCTATGTGTGTAAAAGTGGTTTTAAAAATGATGTGTTTACTCCGCTTATCTTCAAAACTACAGATTTTGGAAAAAGCTGGAAAAAAATAACCCAGGGTATCAGTAATGATCCTGTTAATGTAATTATTGAAGACCCTAAAAATAAAAACATCCTCTTTTGCGGTAATGATATTGGGGTTTTTATAAGTTTTGATCAAGGGGAAAACTGGCAGGAGTTCCGGCTAAATTTGCCCCATGTCCCGGTAAAAGACCTGAAAATTCAACCCAGGGAAATGGACTTAATAGCAGGAACTTATGGGAGAGGTGCATATATTTGTGATGTTTCAATGATTTCACAGATTAATCCGGCTATCCTAAAGAAAGATTTTCATTTATTTGATATAGAAGATAAACCTGTGCGGAACTTCTCAGAACGAGCCTCGTGGGGGAATTATGAATTTACGGGCGATAACCACCTTTTTACAAAAAATGAACCCAATGTCGTTTCTGTTTACAGTTTTTTTAAGACTGAAGAGGAAGTCACGATGCTTATTTCAAAGGATACATTTTCTGATACCATAAAATTCAAATCAGATCAGGGATTAAATATCACCACTATACCTGCACAAAAACTTCAAACCGGGAAATATCTTGTAAGTCTATCCTTTAAAGGGCAAACACAAAGCAAAGAATTTATTCTTAAGGAGAGTCCGGTTTGGCCTGTGGACTGAAAAAACGGATGAAAACAGGACTTCAAAATAAAAATCAGATCCAATTATTTACACTTTATTTAGACATGAAATAAGAGCTGAAACCTTCATAACAAATATTCTTCCGGGTAAATTCACGGATCCTAAAAATGCCTGTTTAATAAACCGCAGATTAAATGAAATTGTGTTTATCTCCGAAAAAAGATTCCTGTAAAAGCAATTGATGGATTTTCGGGAAGGTATTTTTTTCTGTACCCCTAAATACAAGGTGTTTAAAAGAAATTTAGTATTTCTG
>CBDUPM010000553.1:0-2421 GCA_965369105.1 uncultured Bacteroidales bacterium
ACCAGGGATAAACATTTTCCAGATTATTTTCTTTTTCATCAGCATTGCAAGCCTGACTGAGTATGATTACCACAAACACCGAATTAAAAAAAAGCGATTTAGTAGATTTCATTGTATTAAAAAATTATAGAAAATTTATCATAATTTCCGTCAAATACGAATGTAAGTAATTCAGAAATAAAATAATAGATAAAAATAATTTTATTCTATTTATGAATCATGAATTCCTTGAAATTGAAATGAATTCACTTATCTTTATCTGAATAACTGAATTCCATGATCACCATCATGGGTAAATTCAAAGTATCAAATCGGAGGTGAATTTGCATTTAAAATTATTGAATACGGGTCCCGGAAGACTAATTAATCTCCTGTGGATTTTTACAGCTTTATTTATATTAAGTTGCGAAAAAAGGGATTTGGTCGTTGAGAACAGGATCATTACTTCAGAGCTAAGTTATATCAGTGAAACCGAAGCAACAGGCGGAGGGACTATCACTAATGGAGGAAAAGGATCCGTACTTTTACGTGGCATTTGCTGGGATACCGTCCCAAATCCGGATATAAATGATCATTTAACACGTAATGGTCCGGGTGATGGTAGTTTTATTGCAGACATAAGCGGGCTGGTTCCTGCCACTACTTACCATGTAAGGGCCTACGCTACAAATATCTATGGAACCAGCTATGGAAACAACATTTCTTTCACCACTAAGGGTTCTGATATCCCGGTTTTGACAACAAGTCCTGTTTCAGACTTATCTTCCACATCATTCATTTCAGGCGGGAATATTATTTTTGAAGGAAAAGAAAATGTCTCATCAAGAGGAGTTTGCTGGAGTACTGAAAATCCACCGGATATTAATGATATGAAAACGCTTGACGGAAATGGTCCGGGTGAATTTATAAGTAAGGTGTCAGGCCTGGATCCTTACACAGCTTATTTTGTCAGGGCATATGCCACCAGCCATGCAGGAACAGCTTACGGGAATACTTTGTATATAAAACCTTTTGAAACAAGCATAAAGGATATTGAGGGAAATGTTTATCAAACCGTTTCTATAGGTACCCAGGTCTGGACACTTGAAAACCTGAAAGTAACCAAATATCAGAATGGAGATCCCATTCCGGAGATCCGGGATAATTCTACCTGGAATAATTTGGTAACAGGGGCTTTTTGCGATTATGAGCATGACCGGGAAAACAGGAAAAACTATGGAATACTTTATAACTGGTATGCTGCAAGCGATCCGAGGAACATAGCACCCAAAGGATGGCGTGTGGCCAGTTATGAAGACTACCTGGTGCTGAGGGAGTACCTGGGAGGAACTTTTGAAGCAGAAGAAAGAATGATAAACGGTGACTTTCAGGCATTGGCAGGAGGAAAACGCAACAGGGATGGTAATTTCTTTGATAAGGGTGTTTTTCCTTATTTCTGGACTTCAACCGAATACCATGTTGGTAGTACCTGGGCCAGGTATTTGGTTCTGGATGGGGGAGAATTGAATATTCATAACCGAAGCAAAAACTATGGCTTTTCGGTTCGATGTATAAGAGATTAATTTCATTATATATCAAATCCCTGAATTGATATAAGTATAAAAGTTATAACAAAAGGGTCTGGAATACCCGGTTTTAGTCTTGCAGCTTTTCTTAAGTGGAAAACGGCTGAAAAGAATGAAGTATTGAGGGCCTCACCCGGAAAGTCCTATCAATGGATTCTTTCTAATATCTGGTTAAGTCCGGGACGAAAAACAGTTAAATGGTTTCGTATGAAACTCGCTTTTTGATTATAAAGGGCCTGTTAAAACAAAAAACCCGGAAATTCCGGGTTTTTCTTTATTTATTATTTAAAACATGGTTGTCATTCTTAAAATCTAAGATAAATTCCTACTCAATATCCACAATCAGATGTCCTTTGGGAACCTTTTCACCTTCCCTGACATTGACCGTTTTAATTTTCCCGTCAATCGGCATATTTACCTCATTCCTCATTTTCATTGCTTCAAGGATAACCAATGGGTCTCCTTCTTTTAATTCTTCACCCACTTTTACAAAAACTCTGAGAATAGTTCCCGGAATTACTGAGCTTACGATTTTCGGATCGTGTGCTTTCCAGACTTTCCGGTTTTCAAATTTTTTAGTAAGGGTGGTAATATATTCTGTAGATTCTATCACCAGCGTTTTACATTCCAACTGGTCATTGCAGGGACTTTTGATATCCTTTTTATGATTTGCTTTTTTTGCCATAATTAATTCATTTTGAATAGTAGAAAAATAATAAGGGGCAATAGCCATTAAAAAGGAGGTACTCCATGCTTTTTCCTTGGCATAAATATTTCTTTCCGGGAAGATACATCGATGGCGTGCGTTATATGCTTCCGGGTTTCTTCCGGTTCAATTACGGAATCAATATAACCC
>CBDUPM010000554.1:0-2420 GCA_965369105.1 uncultured Bacteroidales bacterium
CCATAAGTATTAGTTTAATGAAACTGGTTGAGGCAGTGCAGTGGTCCATGTTACAATGGAAGATTATAAAAAACAGCAGCTTTGAAAACTGTCAAAATTCAGGAGGGTTATACAAGGCCTCAGTTTAGTATTCCGGGCAAAGAATCATTTTCCTTCCAGCTGTGAAGTTTCCGGCATTCATCCTGTAAAAATAGATACCTTCAGTTAAATTATCCATATCCGTTACAATACTGTATTTTCCGGGATCATAAACCTCATTTATAAGCTCTTTCACCTTGGAACCATATAAATTGTAGATTTTTATTGAAACAAAAGTTTTACCAGAAATTTCAAAGGAAATATTGGTTTTTTCAGCAAAGGGGTTGGGATAATTCTGAAACAGCTCAATTCCGGAAACCTGATCAGGCATATCTATTCCCACTGAGCTGGTGTCAGGGATACAAATATTACCGGCGACTTCGCCCAGATCTTCCGGAAGAAATCCATAATTAGAAATGGATATTTTATCCAAATGGGCCCCATTCTCCCGGTAGGCGATTTTAAAAACATGATCTCCTGCGGTGAGTTCATAGCTATGGATTTTTTTCCATTGCCAGCCACTTGTAATCAATCCATTTTTGCTTTCATATTCCTCTTCATCCATCTTTAACCAAAAAGAATCGTCACTTGTATTCCGACATTTAATCCTGGCATAAATATGATAGATTGAATCTTTTTTCGCGAGAAAAGGAAATTTAATTTCTCCTTCTGCAGTAGACGGAGGATCGTTAATGCTTTGAAAATCAGGATTGACCGTAACATAGCTGCCATTTGAAGCTTCCGGGTCTATTTTTAGTATCCACTCACTCCCAATCTCCGCACATTCGGGTTCAAAGTAAAAAGATTCTGTTCCTTCAGGATTTTTCGGATCGTAGGGTTCATCCGAAATTTCTTCATCAATCCCCAGTAATGAAAGCATTTGTATAGCGTATCGGATACCTAATCTTCTGTATCCCATAGAATTAAAATGAAGATTATCTGATTGAGCCGTACACCCGCTGGAAGAAATGATATAAGAATTGGGAATGGTATTCGGGAGAGTTGCAATGATAGAATTCATACTTGCACAAACTCCATCCTGGTCAGCATGGACCACCTCCCCTGCCAGAAGTGGTATGGAGTCGGCATTCAGAGACAGGTCTGAAATCAGATTATCATAAACCGTTTTTACCTGTGATGGCCAGGTATTATCACCGGTATTTGATTCCCCCTGGTGCAGTAAAAAGCCTTTTATAACACCATCTTTCTGAGCAAGTTGAGCAATTTCCAGTAGATGGGCATAGGGATTTCCTCCATATTCATTTATAATATTCTTCATCCAGTCCGGAGCCGTAGCAGCGTATCCCTGATAATTATCTTTGTCGAAAAGTTCAATTTTGCAACCGGCAACGGAAACATTTATAATTCCAATCTTTATACTGTCTGGCAGATATTCCACCATGGTCCGGCCAAAATAATCTGCAGGAGACAGCCCTGACCAGCACCTGTTCAAGGGAGGAATCGCAGGATACCATGCTGCTTTCGTTCTGTTCAGATTAGAACAATCCAATGAGGACATCAGCTGAAATCTTTCATTAACGGTTTTATCCTGATCCTCGATTACTCCCTGCCCTTCCATATTCGACTGTCCGAAACACAGGTAGATATAAAAGTTGGGATCCTGGGAATACAATAAGCTGGAAATTGAGGCAAAAGCTGCAAAAAATAGAATTCTCAGTTTCAGATCGTTTTTTCTCATAATATTCAAAATCAATTTGTAGGTAAAGTCATTTCTTGTATGCCTTAATAATTTTTCCTGATTATCAATTAAAGATAAACATATCAGAAAAATAAGCCTTCTGAAAGATAACTATAAACTAATTAAAACTTAATACTTATCTGACTTACGGGTTTTCTTATAATGCTTTATCATTTTCCCCAGATCCTTATCTTTCTTTCGTTTTTCAGCAATAGTCGATTCATAATGTGATTTTTCCCTTTCCATTTTCAGGTAATTATTATATGAATCTTTATCTATTTCACCCCGGTCAAGAGCAGAAATAACCGCACAACCCATTTCCCCGGTATGTGTACAATCTTTAAATCTGCATTCTTTTGAAAATTCAACAATGTCATTAAACGTGCTTTCAATTCCTGCACCGGCATCGGCGATACCTACTTCCCGTATGCCCGGATTATCGATTATTATTCCCCCAGATTTGAGAACAATCAGTTCCCTGTGAGTGGTCCTGTGACGGCCTTTATTTGTACTATGGCTAATATCAGCGGTTTTCATTAAGAGGCTTCCGGAAAGATTATTAAGAAGTGTGGACTTTCCCACCCCTGAAGATCCCAGCATACAATAGGTTTTTCCTTTTTCCAGCAGGCTTTTCAATTCCTCC
>CBDUPM010000555.1:0-2404 GCA_965369105.1 uncultured Bacteroidales bacterium
TTGAAAAGCGATGGGGAACCTGTATAGGGTCAGTATCGATAAAGGATTTGCAATTATAATGGTCATGCAGATCTTCAAGAATTTCATATATTTCGCTTTTTTCCACAGGTAAAATTTTGTTGGAACAGAGCTGCAGGTTTGACCGGCTTTTGTTCCTCAGGAAACAATGATTCCATCCTTCATGACCAGGGTCCTGTCCGACATTTTTGCCAGGTCCGGGTCATGTGTAACAATAACAAAAGTCTGATCCAGTTTATCTCTCAGATCGAAGAACAGTTTATGAAGATCTTCCTTATTTTTTGTGTCCAGGTTTCCTGAAGGTTCATCTGCAAGAATGACCGAAGGATGATTGATCAGAGCGCGGGCAACGGCAACTCTTTGCTGTTCCCCTCCCGATAACTCGGTAGGTTTATGGGTGATCCTGTCTGACAATCCCAATAATTCAAGTAATTCACCCGCTCGTTTTTCAACTTTCGACTTTTGTATACCACCGATAAATCCCGGGATACAGACATTTTCAAAAGCTGTAAATTCTGGAAGCAGATGATGAAATTGAAATACAAAGCCTATATTCATATTCCGGAATTCCGACAGTTGATTGTTGGACATTCCGGAAATCTGCTGCTTGTTGATCCTGACATTTCCTGAGTCAAAAGCCAGAAGTGTTCCCAGGATTTGAAGTAAGGTTGTTTTCCCTGCACCACTGGTACCCATAATGGCAACAATTTCCTTTTCTTTTATTTCAAGATTGACACCTTTCAGAACTTTCAGGTTTCCGAAACTTTTTTCAATATTTTCAGCAATTATCATTGGGCTCGGTTATTTTATGAGGCAAATAATGTGTAAATATAATAAACATAAACACCAAGTAATAAAAGTCCTTCTATCCTTGATAATTTTGCTTTTTTCAATGGGAGAAGGAATAAAAAAAGCAGGGCTGAAATAGCTAGCATCCATAAAATATCTGAATGAATGGCTTTTGGAACCTCAATGGGTTTAATGATGGCGGAGATTCCCAGGACACTCAGTATGTTAAAAATATTGGAACCTATGATATTTCCCACCGAAATATCCGTTTCTTTTTGAATTGCAGCGATGATGGAAGTGGTTAGCTCCGGTAAACTTGTGCCTATGGCAATCATGGTAATGGAAATAACCCTTTCACTGACATCAAGGGAGGTTGCAATTTCAACGGCATTTTCCACCAACAGGTCTGCACCCAGCACTAATCCCAAAGCTGATATTACAATCATAAGGATTGCCTTCCAGATGCTCATTTTTTCAATCCCTTCCTTTGGATGATCATCTTTAACCGATCTGGAAACCCGTATGGTAAAGAAAATAAAAACGATTAATATCAGATTGAAACCGATTCCCTCAGTCCTGCTGAGCAAACCATCCTGAATGATAAAATAAAAGAGCAGGCTTACGGCCATCATTACCGGCCAATCTCTTAACAATGAATTTTTTTTTACCGGGATAGGCAGAATCAGAGAAGTGAGGGCAAGGACAATAGCGATATTTGAAATATTGGAACCTATTACATTTCCGAGGGAGATTTCAGGGTGTCCTTTTAATGCGGCCTTGGAACTTACAAGTAATTCCGGGGCTGATGTGCCGAAAGCAACTACAGTTACACCGATAACCAGCGTTGATAAACCAAACCAGGCTGCAAGGGCAACACTTCCTTTGACAAGGTATTTGCCACTGGCAATCAATAAAATGAAGCCCGCTAGAGCCCATAAATAATTTACAAGCATAAATACTGGTTCATGCCGACAGATCAGTCGGTATCCATTGACTTTTTGATATTCTTAACTATCTCGCCGGTTTCTCCCTCGATTTCTTTTTTAATATCCTTGAAATCATCTACGATTCCATCCGAGCTATCTTTGAATTCCTTTTTGATATCGTCGGTAGCTCTTTTGAATTCTCGCATGCCTTTTCCCAGGCCTTTGGCTACTTCCGGAATTCTTTTTGAACCAAAAAGCAATAAAATAACAATAAATATGATAACAATTTCCGGCCCGCTAATAAATAACATAATTTGGAATTTTTTCTAATACAAAGATAGCAGAATATTTGTTCTGATAATATCTTGTGGGCTGATATAAGTATACCTGCAAAAAAAAAGCTGTCTCAAAATTGAAACAGCTTTTTTAAAAGAGTATAAAAAATTTTATTTATTCTTTGCAGCAAGCCTTTTATCTTTTCTGTTCAGACTTTCATATGCAACAGGTGTAGCAATGAATAAAGATGAATAGGTTCCGACTACAACCCCTACGAGAAGTGCGAAAATAAATCCGCGGATCACTTCCCCTCCAAAGATAAAGATGGAAAGAAGCACTACAAAGGTTGAAAGCGAAGTACTGAAGGTCCGGCTAATTGTTGAATTCAAGGCTGC
>CBDUPM010000556.1:0-2403 GCA_965369105.1 uncultured Bacteroidales bacterium
ACTTTATACGGACATTGTTACCAGATTCATGTGAAAAGAGGTGATAAAGTGAAAAGAGGAGATGTTATCGGTACAGTGGGCTCAACAGGGCTTTCAACCCGTCCGCACCTGCATTATGAAGTCCATGTAAATGGCCGGAAAGTTAATCCTGTTAATTATTATGCAAACGATCTTTCAGGAGAAGAATACGATAAAATGATAGAACTTTTATCAAAAGCTGATCCCAGTTTTGATATTAATTAGTTTTCCTACCAAACATTTTATATTTTCGGCTATCTTAATTTTAATATATTGAATCCCAGAATAAGTTTATATATCCTGCTAGGCATTGTTGGTCTGCAAGTATCTGCTCAACCTGAATCCGCAAAGATGGATACGGTGTTTTCAGTTCAAAAATTTGACAGTATCATCAGGAATGCAGATTTGGAGATAAGTAAAAATCCCGTTCCCCTTCTGAAATCTCATTTAAAGGATACGGTTATTATCGTTGATCTGGATTTAATACCGGCTAGTATCAGTATTGTTGCCGTGGGGGATGTTATGCCCGGGACAAATTTTCCCGATGATTCATATTTACCCGGGTCATGTTCAGCTTTATTTGATCCTGTTCGTGGTATTATTTCATCTGCAGATGTCGCAATTGCGAACCTGGAAGGAGTATTTTCTTCAGATGGGGGGGAAGCAAAAAACTGTAATGACCCTAAGACCTGCTATGTATTCAGAATGCCCGATTCTTATGCTGAATGCATCAAGAATGCCGGCTTTGATATTTTAGGTGTGGCCAACAATCATGTGAATGATTTTGGATATAAAGGGAGGATGAATACCGCTAAACGACTGGATGAAGCTGGTATTCCATTTGCAGGATTTCCGGACCGGCCGCGGGTAATCTATAATTTCAAAGGATTAAAAATTGGTTTTTGTGCATTTGCTCCTCATTCCGGCACATTGAACCTCAAGGATTATAAGGGAGCATATACATTGGTTAAGGAACTTAAATCAGAAGTGGATATCCTCATTGTTTCGTTTCATGGGGGAGCAGAAGGAAAAGATCATCAACATGTAAGAAATGAAGATGAAGTTTATTTAGGTCATAACAGGGGGAATACGGTAAAATTTGCTCATACGGTTATTGATGCGGGGGCCGATATGGTTGTAGGCCATGGTCCGCACGTTGTCAGAGCTATGGAAATATACAAGGGGAAATTGATTGCATACAGCCTGGGTAATTTTTGCACCTACAGGAGATTTAATTTGAGCGGTCCAAATGCCAATGCCCCCATTCTGGAAGTAAGACTTGATAAGTCAGGAAATTTTATCGATGGACAAATCCATTCTTTTTTACAGCTGGGTGAAGGAGGACCTGTTTGGGATCCGAACAATCGTGCACTTAACAGAATAAGGGACTTAAGTAATCAGGATTTTCCGGGTCAGGGGCTTGAATTGGATGATAAGGGGAAAATTATTTTTCCTCCAATAAAATGAAGGCAATTGTCATCATATCAGTGTTTTTCTTTTCCACAGTAATTTTTGCCCAGGAAAATTTTAATGTGGACAGTTTTTTAAATTCTGAAGGGATTGAGCTTTTGATGCCAACTTTCAGAGGCACTGCCGAGCGTAATTTTTATGGATGGGGAGAATTGAATAAGGTGGATCTGATCTGGAAATTTAACCTGGGTGAAGGAATTACAGTTATGGGCAGGAAGGGAGGTAAAAGGAAATGGAAGGGAGCCGGGTGGACAGGTCAGCCTCTTTTGGTTAAGGAAGGAAATGACACTTTCCTTATTCAGGGTTCATATGATCATTACCTGAGAAAAATATCCGCCTCCGACGGAAAGGAAATATGGCGCTATAAATTTGATGATGTGATCAAGGGAACCGGTACCCTGTGGATTAACAGGAATGCTAAAAGCAGGGATAATTCCATTCTAATATTACAGGGGTCCCGGCTGGGAACCCATCATTTTCTGGATGCAAAGTTCGTTCCCAGTTTCAGGGCGATATCCTATTTTTCAGGAAAGGAGTTATGGCGCATGGATAGCAGGCTGACCCATAGTTACAGCAGGGATGTGGATGCATCCTGCCTGATAATTTCAGATACGGCCTATATCGGATTGGAAAATGGAACCTTAAGAATATTTAATCCTGATCCGGATAAAGCCAGTAGCCTGAACGAAATGCATCAACCTGAATGTTATGGCAGACATCTGCTTTATGAGGAATCAGATTTAAAAACTCATCAGGGTAACCTGGTAACAGAATCATCACCAGCCTTGCTGGGAAACCATGTTTATCTAGCTTCAGGATCAGGTCATGTATATGGTTACAACAGGTTAAAAGACACAATTGATTGGAATTTTTATATTGGTTCTGATCTGGATGGAAGCATTGTGGTCACCAGCG
>CBDUPM010000557.1:0-2400 GCA_965369105.1 uncultured Bacteroidales bacterium
GTAATCGGGTTTTTGCTTTGACTATCAATTATGTGGCCGGTTAATCCTGGTCCCGTAAACATCATATTATCAGACGAATATAAAAAATATTGAAACCACGATTTAATTCCCTCACGATGATTTCTTGCAAATTCGGCTGCTACCGTTTTTATGCTTTGTTGATAGTCTCCTAAGGTGTCGTCTTGCGAAAAGTGCAAAAATTCTTCATTATACAGGCCGCTGGATACTTCAACCATAAAGTCTACTGTTCCTGCAGCTGCAAAATTCCATGTATTGGAATATCCCCCTGGCTGAGTATCATTTATGGCAGGTCGCTGGCAAAGGTAGACTCCGTTGGGATCTGTGAAAGTGTATTTTCCAGTCGAATCTTTTTGACAAAAAGGTCCTGCCTTTCTGGATTCATGGACCCAGTAAGCATATTTAGATGCATAAGAAGTAAGCATATAATTATTCAGATTAGTGGCCCCAATTGGAAAGAATACCTCACCACCTTTTTTACCCAATCCCTGGTGGAAACAAATTCCGAAAACAGGTTTGCGTTCCAATATTAAATTCCGAAAAGCCTGTGTCTCATTTTCTGAGAAGGCTGAAACTCCTTTATATGTATTACTAAACGGATCATTACTTCCGGTATTTTCCCAAAAAAAATCAAAATTTCGATTTAAATCTACCCCGGAAGTCAATGGGTCCATGGTACTTCTACCGTTCTTTCTTGTTCCCAGTACATTCGGCGTTCCGGAAGAATTATTTTCATATCCCCAGGGATTCAAGACCATAATAAGCCAGATTTCATATGCATTGACCCATTCTGTTACATTTGCAGCACTGTCATACTGGCTGGTAAGCTCATATGCTAAATCAAGCAATATGCGCAATCCAATCTGTTCATTCCCGTGTATCACACCACTAAAAACCCAAACGGGCTCATCTTCAATTTGGTCTGCACAATCAGAAATTTTAAGCGCCATAATGGGTTGATTACCATTTTTGGCATACCCAAGTTCATTATATTGAACTATATCCGGATAATCGATTGAAATCTCCTTAAGTTTTTTCTGTAAATCATTAAGATTGGGATAAAATGGTTCGCCCTCTGTTTGAGCAAGGGCAATAGTTTCATTGCTGAGAAACAGCATAAGAACAATACCGTATACCAATAATCGTATCATACTTTCCTGATTTATTCTCTGAAAGCTCAGATGATCTTACAATAGTCTTATGTATACTACCGGCAATTCTACAAATTAATGAAAATCAGGTAACTTTACAAAAAATCCATTACCTCTCCCCTCCTGCACTGATCTCCGGTCGCTTCTCAAAATGTATGTTTCAAATGTGTGCACAAATCCTGGGAATGGTCAGGACTTCCCTGACAATATATCCCTTACAATCCTGTCATTAAGAAATAGAATTCTTTTTTCAGGGATTCTGGATTTCTTCTGAGCTAAATAACGAAGGACACTACAGGATATTCCGTTTAAATTTTGAAGGAATCAGGTTTAATTATTCAGGATCAAATGAAATCCTTATCCTGAATTAACATCTTCCCCTGGCACAGGGACTATTGGTAATGAAAAATCCGAAAAAGCCGCCTATGGCCATGCTTTTAAGGATATCTCCGGTGGTTATTTCATTAAGCAGCCGTCCTTCAGTGAAATAAAAGAAAAGAAAACCCATGGCAGCACCGATAAGTATCGCGACAAGCGTTCTTTTCATATGCCTGGATTTCAGGTTTCTTTTCCACCAGCTTTTATCTTGTTCTATTTTAAGTTCTTTGAATTCCATATTATATATCTAAATATATAGATGTAAAGATACATTAAATTGTTTTAATTAAAAAATGCATGTTTTATATATTTATCATTTTACACTGTTCCTTCCACTATCTGTGTGCATGTAGGACATATTAACATAAAAAATCGTCCTTAAACGGGGTTAGCACCCTCCCCTCCCCGCAAACAAAATACGCAATCTGAGTGAATATTATCTTCACTCTGACATTTTTTGATTTTTTTTTATGGTAGAAGAATAATATTCTTGTTGAAATAATCACAGGTAGCGGGATTTGTAAAATGTTCTTTCGGCTAAAATACCTGGTTTACAAAGCACATGTTTTAACTGATGCAGGACAGATATGAAAAATTCCAAAGACTAAACACGGAATGACACAGAAGGTTGGTAAGTTTTACTTCTTATTTTTTTTCTTTTTCCTTTTTATCTCATTGCGGGCATCTTCTCTAAGCAATGATTGCCAGTCGCTGGAAGACTCCTTTGAAAAATCCAGGGTATTCTGATAATCCCCCTTATCGATTTCCAGCCTTGTGATAGCTTTACCCATTTCATTTTCAATCATTTCCAGTAAATCCAGTTCTTCGCTGCTGCAAAAGGAAATTGCCTGCC
>CBDUPM010000558.1:0-2395 GCA_965369105.1 uncultured Bacteroidales bacterium
TAAAATTTTCCAAAAAGGAGCTTCAGCAGTTCAATTGGGAACGCGCTTTGTTGCAACAGAGGAATGTGATGCATCGGATGGATTTAAAAATGCACTGGTGGAAGCCACAGATGATGATATTGAAATAATAAAGAGTCCTGTTGGAATGCCTGGTCGTACGGTATTTAATAATTTCCTGTCAGAAGCATTTAAAGGAAACAAGCGTCCAAAAGTCTGCAAGCATAATTGCATCCGGTCATGTGATCCAAAAACCACTTCATACTGTATTTCAGAAGCACTTCTGGAAGCCTCGAGGGGTAACATGGAAGAGGGATTTGTATTTACAGGTTCCAATGCTCAGAGAATAAACAGGATTTCAACCGTTCAGCAAATTTTTAATGAACTGAAGGATGAATATAGAAATGCAAAATCAATATTTAACAAATAAAACACATTTATGGGTAGATCTCAGGAAACATTTAACAAAAAAGAAGTAAGAAATAAAAAAGAGAAAAAGAGAAAAGACAAAGCAAATAAGCGCCAGGCCCGAAAAGAAGAAGAAAAAAAAGGTGGCCTTGATGATATGATTGCTTATGTTGATGAATATGGCAGAATAACCAATACTCCTCCTGATCCGGATTTGAAAGAGGAAGTGGATGCCAGCGAAATTGAATTCAGCGTCAGTAAGAAAACCGAGGCTGATAAAGTAGATAAAATCCGAAAAGGTGTGGTGTCATTTTTTAATGATTCAAAGGGCTATGGCTTTATAAAAGATATGGAAACCAAGGAAAGTGTCTTCGTCCATATCAATAATTGCAATGATGAAATCAAAGAAAACAATATGGTTAGCTTTGAAGTCGGAAAAGGCCCGAAAGGCCCTACAGCTCTGAATGTAAGCCTTTCAAAATAATATAATTTCCTAAAGACCATTACATTTCTTTAAGATAAAATCAGACTCATTATTTATTTTGGGTATGAATTTGGTATATTTACTAGAATTCCATAATACCAGCTTACCATAAAATAAATAATTTGATTATGTCTTATTCTGAATTATTTTTCCCGGGATATCAAGCCTGCAATCATACTATTAATCGCAATAGAGGGAAATTCATTTTTCATTTCACTATGCTCCTTTTTTTATTGCTCTTCCCCATTAATAGTAACGGACAGGAGCATTATCCGGCGACAAAATTCTGGGTTTTCAGTGATCCGCATTTTTACTCCCCCTCATTAGGCACAGAAGGGGCTGCTTTTGATACATACCTGGAAAACGACAGAAAATTACTCAAAGAAGGCCCTTTTATTTTAAAAGAAGCCTTTAAGCTTATCAGTCAAAATGAAGCCGATTTTCTCTTAATTCCGGGCGATTTAACCAAGGATGGCACACTTGAAAGTCACCAGGCATTTGCCAATTTCCTTTCAGCCATAGAAAATTCAGGAAAAGAAGTCTTTATTGTTCCTGGAAATCATGATATAAATAACCCGCAATCCTTTGCCTATATTGATAGCCAGAAAGTTCTGGTACCCTCTGTAAATCCGGCAGAATTTAAAAGTATTTACCATGATTTTGGTTTTCAGCAGGCCATTTCACAGGATCGTAACTCACTAAGCTATATTGTGGAACCGGTAGAAGGCTTATGGATATTTGCGATGGATGCCTGCAGGTACCGCGACAACGCCCAGGGACATCATGCCATAACCGGGGGTAAATTCAGTCCTGAAACCCTCAGTTGGATTGAGAGTGAGCTTGATAACGCAAAGCAGCAAGGCAAATCGGTAATTGGCTTTATGCATCACGGTATTTTGGAACACTATAAAAAACAAAGCCGGTTTTTTGAAGATTATGTGGTGGAAGATTTTAAGCTGGTTTCTGAAATGTTTGCTGAAAAGGGAATGAAGCTTGTTTTTACCGGGCATTATCATGCACAGGATATTGTAAAAAAAGAATTCCCAGGGAAAAAGCTGCTGTATGATATTGAAACAGGATCCCTGGTTACCCATCCTTGTCCGCTGAGAGAAATTAAGCTGGATAATAAGAAAATTGAAATATCTTCTCATTTTATAAAGTCGATCGAATCCCATCCGGAAAACTTCGATGAATATTCCAGGGATTTTGTATGGTCCGGGATTGAAGGTATTGCCCGTAAGGCTTTAATTTCATACAAATTAAGTGAAGAAGAAGCAAGCTTGTTGTCCAGCCAGGTGGCCGACGCATTTGTAGCTCATTATGCAGGAGATGAACCTGAAAAAGACAAGGCCTTTAATCTGAAAGGGGTGAGCCTGAAAGGCCGGTTTTTGATCAGCTTTAAGAAAAAACTGGTTCATAATCTTTGGAATGATTTACAGCCTGCGGATAACGATGTTGTCATTGAGTTTTAACAGTTTCATTAATATATTTAAATATCCAAAACCC
>CBDUPM010000559.1:0-2394 GCA_965369105.1 uncultured Bacteroidales bacterium
GTTTTTCCTAGTAGTTCCGAACCGCTTGAATAGTCCTTTTTCAGGTCTTTAAAAACCGGGTTTTCAACGCCATAAAGCACTTCCATATTCTTCATTACTTTCCGGATGATCTTTATCAGCTCATCAATTTCCTCCCTACTTTCCGGGTATAATTTAATAAGAAGCTCCTTGTATTTTATGAGGCTATCGAGATTTTCAACATTCAGGATTTCCTTCTCCACACCAACTGAGACCTTGCTTTTAACCACCTCCATCTCAATATCAAGTTCCTTCAGCATCGGGAAAATAATTCCGGCATCTTCCAATGCCCTTAGCCCTGCATCAAAATGAAATCCATTATGTTCAAAAGAATTCACAAGACCACCACATTCCTTATTTTTTTCAATGAGCAAAACTTTTTTTCCTGCCCTTGAAAGATAGGCTGCAGCAGTTAAACCCGCTATACCCCCCCCAACTATAATCGTTTCGTAACTTCTTGTTTCCATTTAAATAATTTCAAATGACTTTTTACAAATTTAGCTTTTCATGCTTTATTTTTTCAATCCGGTCAGTTCAAGACTCTTTTCCCATAAGGGGAATGCCATTTCCTTATCAGATGCTGGAGGAGCAGGTTTTTCTTCCCGGGTAAGATTAAAAAACCTAGAACTTAACCCTTCCACTTCTTTTGAAACTCCAAGATAATACAGGGCTTCGGCAGATATTTCGGGTGATTTTAAAGTTTTATCATAGAAGTTCTTTTTAAACCATTTGTATAGGGGTCCGTTATCCTGTCCTGTTTCTGTTTTCACTGCCCCGGGATGCATGGCATTAATGCTTACTCCGGAGTCCTGGAAAAAATCATCAAAAATCAGCAAAGATAGCAACTGGGCTGTTTTAGCAGAGCCATAACTCTTTAAGCCTGAGTATCTTCTTTTATTCCAATTCAGATCATCGAATTTTAACCCCCAGGCTGCAAAACGATGTCCCTCAGAATTTACCAGGATAATCCTGGAACTTTCCTGGGCTTTGAGTTTATCCATCAGAAGAAAATTGATCATAAAGGAAGAAAGGTGATGCACTACCAGCACCTTTTCCAGACCATCCATACTTACTTCTTTTTTGGTCAGATAAACTCCCGCATTATGGATCAGCACATCAATATCATGTTCGAATTTCAGAAGCCTGTTTGCTGCTTTGCGGATATCTTTCAAACTACTCAGGTCGGCCAGGTGGAATTTGCATTCTACCCCATATCGACTTTCAATTTCGATTTGTAAATCCTCAGATTTCTTTGGATTACGGTTTATGCAAAAAAGATTGGCTCCATGGGAAGCATATTTATTGGCGGTTACCCGGCCAATTCCAGAAGTAGCGCCGGTTATCACCACCCATTTCCCCTGAAAGTCTTCTTCACAAATCTCAGGATCTCTGCGATTATTTTTTATCATGGCAAAGATATCTGACCATTGATACTCCCTGAAATATTGAAAAAATTTAGTGTTTTTTGCCATATTGACTGTCACCCGAATTTTCTTTTCATAAATCTCCTGTAAGCCTTCCCAAACCTGGGAATATTATCAAAGATATCACCCCATAAATCGTAATAATCCCGTTGTTCCGTAATCTTCCCCTCCTGATTTATTGTTACCCTGCTGGCCCCGTAGAGAACTGAACTGGGATTTTTTTTATAACTGATGGTCATTTCCCATTCAATGAAGTAAATATTTTCATGATTTATTACCCTGAGAACATTCATATTTAAATCTTTGGAGCGTTCTGTCAACCTTTCTGTCATAGCCCTGAAGTCCTCTATTCCATGTATCTCCTGGATGGAGTCCCTGAAATATATTCCATCATCATAGTAAGGCAGAATATGTGACCAGTCGGGCTTTCCCTCTGTATCATAGGTTTTAGACCAAAGGGCTTTCAACATTTCCGAATCTGATATTTTGCTGGTATCCATAAAAAGATATCATTTAATAAAAGCAATTAAGCTATAGCTTAAAATTTATTTGAATTTGCTAATAAAAATAATTCAATTCAAATGAAAACCTCAAGAACAAGGAGTTTTTTATATGACGGTAATGTAATTTGAGCTGGAAATTCAAAAAAAACGGGCAATGGAATGAGATAATTCCATGCCCGTTCATTATATTGACACTTGTTTATTGGGGCCCTTTTATTTTTTCAAAACTCTTTTTAGTACCGTGTCTTTATCCAGTTTTTTAGTACAGAAGAACCAGTCTTTACAGTCAATTTCACTATCTTCCATTCTTTCCCTGGCTGTACCGCAGGAACCTGCAGGACTGATGATTACATCATCACCCGGACGCCAGTCGGCAGGTGTGGCCACCCCAAATTCATCTGCTGCCTGCAATGCTATGATCACCCGGTAAAGTTCATCAAAATTTCTAC
>CBDUPM010000560.1:0-2390 GCA_965369105.1 uncultured Bacteroidales bacterium
CAGGATAATAGCAAAGAGTTGCATAAGGGCTTTTAATATCTCTTCACTCATTTTTAGATGGCGTTAAAGCAGGTTAACAGAATTTAAGTTCAGGAAGCTTTTGGGGAAATTAGCTATCATACTCCACCAGTTCGAAGTTTAAATCCACCATTTCACTGTATTCTAATCCCGCATCTTTCATTTCTTCATCATACTCAGGATAATGCCAGTTTATTAATACCTCATTTCCCTTCTCCTGTATTTCCTCCAATAACATAAAAATGTCCAGGATCAATTTTGACGAAGCCGTATTAAAATATTGCAGTTTGATGTCCAATACCGTCTTGTCAAGAGGGGTTTTGGAATATTCCTCCAACCACTCAATTACAGGACCATAAAAATCGCTGACATCCTCCGGGAGGGATTTTCCGGAAAAAGAAAAGATTCTGTTTTCCATATCCAAAATAACTTCCGGACTGTCATCTGTAGCTTTTTTATAAAATTTATCCATTATATTGAATTTTTTGTATTTCTGTTTATTGTTGAAGTTAATAAGAAAAAAGAATGTGTGTTGTCCACAGGGAGGAAATGGAAATCCAGTTTTTGACAGGTCTTTCTTTTAATATCAATAAACCCTAATCCTGCCCCTCCCTTTTTGGAAAGTTTTCCTTCTTTAAGTTGTTTCTTATATAAATCGTCTAATTCTTTTCTTCCCATGGAATTTATTCCTGAAAGAGATTTTTTTAATACAGGAATTTTTTCCTTTTCAATTACATTTCCGGTTGTAATGTGATACGCTTTTGAAGTATTAGAAACCAGTAAAACTCCATGGTTCAGTTCAGCTCCGCTTTTTACATCCGTTTGAAAAGCATGTTTTGAGATGTTTTGTAAACATTCCACAAGGACATGATAAACCAGGTTTTGAAGATTTATTGACTCTGACTGTAAGTCCATCTTGCCAATTACCTGTTCGGTAAATGACAGCATAACCTGATGGTTCATTTCACCTTCATAGGCAAGAGTCACTTCATGCGAATCAAAACCTTTGTAAAACTCATACACAAACTCAAGAAATCCTTTCTGCTTTTTTTTAATCATCCATGATTATTTATGCGGTTGGGTTTACGAAATGCAATATAAAAAGTTTCTTTAAATAATTCCATTTATGCTTGTTATTGAAATTATTCAATACGGTCAATTTAACCGGTTGACAAAAGAATGCCAATTAAAACTCAATTCCTATCATCAACACATCATCAAGTTGTTTAAATCCTTTTTGCCATTTATTGAAATCGCCGTTAAAAAGATCATGAAATTGTTCCATTGTATTACCCGGATTATTTACGATCAGTTCCTTGACTCTTTTAGGAGAATACTTTCTACCATACGGCCCCCCTAACTGATCCGTCAGACCATCAGAAAAGAAAAACACTTTATCTCCTTTTTTATAATTAATGGAATGATTTATAAACTTTTCATCCGCTTTTTTCAATAGTTCCATCCCACCGATCGCCTTTCGGTTCCCTTTATATTCCGTGAGTTCTCCTTCACTAAGGAATAATAGTTGTCTGTGCGCTCCTGCAAACTCAATTTTATTTTTATGTTTATATATCTTACACAAGGCAATGTCCAGGCCGTCCCGGGTATCTGAAAAGCGGGAATCCTGCTTCAGGGTTTTGCGAAAATCGTCATGCAGAAGATCGCAGATCTGTCCGGCACTTTTCCCTGTAGTTTTAAGCGCGACATCTTTTAAGAGAAAAAAGGCAATAAATGAAAGCAGTGCACCGGGTACGCCGTGACCAGTGCAATCAACGGCGGCAATAAGCAATTCCTCCTGGTTTACATGAAACCACGGGAAATCTCCCGAGACCACGTCTTTTGGGCGATAAAAAACAAATGATTGGGGAAGATTTTGCTTTATATATTCAATTTCAGGTAATAATGCTTTTTGAATTTTTTCAGCGTAATTAATACTATCCTGAATATTCTTGTTTTTTAACTGAATTTCTTTTTCAATCCTTTTTCCTTCTGTAATATCATGACCTACGAATAGTATGGTCTCAAGCTCGTTATTGGTTAACTCGGGAATGGCATCAAAACTGATGATCCTTTCAGACATTTTTTCTCCCATTCTGACCGGAAGGCTGATTTCGGTATTGGTTTTCTGAGGTTTTGATTTCAGATCCAGTATGGTATTTTGCAGGTATTCTTTTAAATGGGCAGAAAACTCAATCTCTGATAGATTTTTATTAGCCATTTTGCCTGCCGGGATTCCAATATAATCTTCTACAACCGGATTCAGATAATGGAATTGACCTGCTGTGCTCAATCTTAAGATAAGGTCAAGTGAATTTTCCGATAAGGATTGCATCCTGGTTTTTAACCTTTCCTCCCTTTCTGCCCTTATCCTT
>CBDUPM010000561.1:0-2384 GCA_965369105.1 uncultured Bacteroidales bacterium
AAAACGAAAGTATCATTTTTGCAGCATCCACGGTTAGTTTGAAATCGTGAAGACCGATTGTCCCCTTATAATAATTATTCTCTTTATTTATCTGATTAAGCTTTTTAGCGAGTACCCGGTAATCTGCATTTGCTACGGCATCAACACTTTGATAGCCTGCCTGGTACAACATGCTTGCAAAAGTATGATTGACCCACCTGATACGGGAAACATCTGATAAAATGGATAAAATTTTTACTTCCTCCAATGATAAGCCGCTTTGTTTTATTAGTCCTTCCATTCCACTTTGTCTCATAAAAGACTCAAAAAACTGCCTGGTATTTAAAATTCCCGAATTTTTTAATTTTTGTTTAAGCTGTGGTGAAATTTCAGGGAAGTCGACGAAACGGTTTGGCTTCGGACTAAAACTGGCTATTTCCCGGTTCAGAATGGTAAGGTACTCAGCATCAATACCTGACTTCAGTGAGAAGATTTTCCTTTTTTCCGGGGTTTTTAAAACTTGCTTTAAATCCCGGACATTTGCTACTCCCTGATCTTCCAGCTTTTTAAAGTTTTCGTGAATATCTTTCTTAATAATCTGCCGGCTTTTCAATAAATCTGCATTGATTAATAAATCCTTTAATTCCTTCAGACTGACTTGCTGGAAATCAATATAATAGGTTTTTTTCTTAATCATCTGACAATGCTTTTCCGGGTATGGCATTCATTATTTTATGAGGGAATCCCGGTCAGGTTCCAGGAAATTATTTTACCAGAAAATCCAGCAACTTTCGTCCGGCTAAATAACCCTCCAGTTTATCACCTGTTTTTACCGGTCCTACCCCGGCAGGAGTTCCTGTAAAAATAAGGTCTCCTGTTTTTAGGGTCATAAATTGTGAAACATAAGAAATGATCTTTTCAAAGCTGAAAATCATATCTTTGGTGGATCCTTCCTGGACTGTCTTTTCATTTATATCCAGTTTAAATTTTGTATCGTGAATATTATCCAGCTCAGAAATGGGCAGAAATCCACTCAGAGGTGCAGAATAATCAAAAGCTTTCGCGATTTCCCAGGGTAATCCCTTTTTCTTACATTCTGCCTGCAGGTCCCGGGCAGTAAAATCGACACCCAAAGCTACTTCTGAGTAGTATCGGGATGCAAATTTTTCATCTATGGATCGTCCCAGTTTATTGATTTTAATTACGACTTCTATTTCGTGATGCACATCATTAGAGAAATCCGGGTAGAAAAAGGGCCTGTTCCTGATAACCAGTGCGGAATCAGGCTTCATAAAAAACACGGGGTTTGCAGGAACCGGGTTATTTAATTCTTTTGCATGATCTACATAATTTCTTCCAATACAGATTATTTTCATGGTGATTATTTTTGAAATGCCCGTAGTTTAATATTTGTCATGACCTTCTTGGTATAAAGCGGGAAATCGCCCTGCATCATCCAACCATAATAACCCGGATCTTTTTTTAATACTTCTTCCACCGGTACCCCTTTGTGTTTACCGAAATTAATGACTTCCACATCATCATCATTATAAACTATCCTTCCTGCAAAATCCACATTTCTGTTATGGGATGAAAATTCTGCAATCGATGCCATGTCATTTTCCAAGCCGGAATAACGGTCCAACTGGGCTTTCAAAACTTCGTAGGTTGCCCGGGTATCCGCTTCAGCAGAATGGGCATTTTCCAGGTCCTTTCCGCAATAAAATTTATAGGCAGCTGATAAGGTCCTCTGTTCCATTTTCATAAAAATGACCTGAACATCAATGAATTTGCGTTTCTTCATATCAAATTCCACATCGGCTCTTAAAAATTCTTCTGCTAACAGTGGAATATCGAATTTATTTGAATTATAGCCACCTAAATCACATCCTTCGAATTCCTTTGCTATTTTCTTTGCAATGCTTGCAAAGGTAGGTGCATCTTTAACATCCTCATCGGTAATTCCATGGATGGCAGTAGATTCAGGAGGTATGGGTTTTTCCGGATTAATCCGAATCGATTTCGAAGTTTCATTTCCTTTGAGATCAATTTTCAACCAGGATAATTCCACGATCCTGTCATTGGCAATATTTAAGCCGGTGGTTTCAAGATCAAAGAATATTATCGGGTTCTTCAGGTTTAATTCCATTTTATATTATTTAAGCAGATAATTTGAATGAAAATGAATAGGGTTTGTGTAAATAAAAAAGGGTGCCATAATCCAGACACCCCCTGTTTGTTTCTTTCGATCATCTAATTATTGATCATCATGGGCATAAGCAGCATCAGTACATCTTCATTTTCATTTTCAGATGTTGCAGGTAAAATAAGACCGGCCCTTGTTGGATCTGAAAGCTCAAGTACAATATCTGAAGTGGTTAAATTCGATAAAATCTCAATCAGAA
>CBDUPM010000562.1:0-2381 GCA_965369105.1 uncultured Bacteroidales bacterium
ATCAAAGGGATTGCCAAATGCGTAAACCCGATGTGCATTACCAACCAGGAGTCGGTAAAAACCAAATTTAAGGTACTTGATAAAAAGGATATAAGCCTTAAATGTCATTATTGTGAAAAAATAACAGCAAAGGAAAACCTTGAAATTCTCTAGATTCTCAGAAATTACATCTGATTATTTTTCTGATTGAAACAGAACATCCCTTTTATCGAATCCTCTCATAGGATTTGACGATCGCATCATCTTTTTGAATTGATTTAAGCGCCAGGTAGGTAAGAATCGAGGATATAAAAGGGACTACGATCGGTCTCAGAAATACAACCTGGTCTCCCTCCAGGCCTTCCACCGTGAATTTAGTGTAAAACCAGATTAAGGCCACAAGTCCAAGCATAAGGAAAATATTGAACATGCATAACCGCATTTGCAGACTTCTTTTTTTATATAAAAAGATCGCTGCCACGCCCAATCCCATTACCACAAACAATAAGGCCGTAAACGGCCAGACGATTACAGGTTCAAAACCTGTTCCAAGGATTGCATCCAATTTAAATGCATTCATTTCCAGAATTAACTCTTCTGAGACAGATATTCTTGATAATGGGTTATTTATCATGAAAAAGAATAAAGAGGTAGCTGCTAAAAGGTACAGGGACTGAATTCTTTGTAACATGGGTTTAGGATTTATTAAAAACTTTTTTCTTCAAATACTGGTAATCAAGATAATACAAAATTTTAAAAGAAATACTGTTAAAGTTGGGACTGTTCAGCGTATTTCTGAAGTTTTCAGTGTATTCACTGATAATTATATCCTTATCTGTTTCAACGGCACTTTTCCATACTACAGATATTTCACTGCCGGGTGCAAAAAACCAGCTGTAGACCATATCAATATTAAAAGCATTGAAATTTCTGTCGGGTGCACTGTAATCCTGTAAGGGATCCAGCCGGCCCTCCTCATCAAGAAGAAAATACTCATTATAACTGACATATGACCAGTAATGCCTTAGCCTGAAACTAAGATTTGTCTTATTATTAAAGCAATAATTCGCATTCAGGGTATTTACAAATGTTTTTACATTTCTTGCACCAAAAAAAATCGAATCTTCTGCTGAAGTATTCGTAATATAACCCAGGCTGTTCTTATATCTTTGATCCTCCACCGTATATAAAAGGAGGAATTTATCATTGAATCTAAGTCTCGGGCTTAATTCGATCCCGGTATTATAACCATATGATTTTCTTGTAGTTACCTCAACATCCATAGCAAACTTTTTCCGGTAATCACTGGAAATATCGAAATTTGAATAAAGCATTCCCGGTTCACGAAATTTTCTGCCATCCACCCGTGGCTCATACCAATCAAAAGATTCAGGTCTGTAATAAAGCATACCTCCTATTGAAAAATAATTAATGAACATCATCCTGGTTCGCAGACTGGCATTCATTTCCATAAATTCAAAGGGTTTGTATTGATTGGCATACTCAAAACTGAAACTATTGTAAATACTCAGGAATTTCCAGAATGGGTCATAAAAATTATACGATAAGCGAAGCCTGTTTGAGAACTGGTTATTTGTTCTGCGATAACCCAGGTCATTGGGATTGAACTCATCCGTATCCAGCTTCTGTGTAAGCGTCCATTGAAACTGACCACTGATTTTTGAGAAATCCACATCATAATTGGCCCCGTTTGATTTTACCCCTTCCTCTGTCTTTCTTGAAGACAGGGCAGCAATAGCAAATAAGGCATATTTATTGTCCTTATCGCTTAATTTGATTTCTGTTCCGGTTACATTGGCTCCATATACACTGGCTGCAGAGCTGACATTGGTATTAATTAAGCTGATAAAGGAATTGTTCCTTAAAGATTTCTCTATTACACTAACATTATAATTTCTCAGACTTTGAGTTTTTACACTTCTGATTTCTCCACTAATGCTATCCATAATTTCAGCATGCATCCCAGCTGTAATCCCGTTTAGAAACCCAATACCAATACCAGATGATGATTTTCCACTTATTTTTGTAGCATTCAGGATTTGTGTTTCGCGCGGATTCCTGGATATATATTCATTGTCCCCTAATTCATCAGAAACGCTGCTATAACCATCCGGCCGGTCACCGATTCTCCTCGAATAAAAAATATTTGCCCGGGTGAAAAGTTCATTTCCTTCCGTAAAGAAACTTCTTTTTTCATCATAGTAGGTTTCAAAGGGAGTCAGATTTAAAACCTCATCATCCGATTGAACCTGTCCAAAATCAGGGATTAGCATCATATCCAGCGTATAGCTCTCATTCAGACCATATTTAAGATCAAGGCCTCCTTTAATGGAATAGCCCACTTCAGAGCTTTCGCTGTATTTATTCAAATAGGTAGCGGC
>CBDUPM010000563.1:0-2380 GCA_965369105.1 uncultured Bacteroidales bacterium
TTCATACTTTCTTTTCTTGATGCAGTGAATCACCTCCTATCCCCGGTAAAATTGTTTACCGGTATCTAATTATATATTCCCAAAAGTATAAGCTATCATACTTCTGTTTCTTTTTTCTGATGCTTTGTCAACCAATAGAACACAGGAATTCCAGCCAAAATGATCCCAACGGCAATAGAAGACTCCAGCGGCCTCTCCAAAAATGCAAATATCAGAATACCCATAGAGCTAAGTATAAAGAATGACGGCAGCACCGGATATCCGGGGACCTTCAGCACCGTTTCTTGTTTTATCCGGAGTTTGAATACGCCTATTACAGCTATAATGGGAAAAATACCGAGGGAAAAACTCAGGAGAGTAATGATCTGATCGAAGGTTCCTGATAGAATGTAAATTATGGCCAGTCCACTCTGCAAAAGAATGGCCATTCCCGGAACCCTGGACCTGTTGATCTTTCTTGCAATGCCGAAAAAGTGACCCGATTGAGACATTGCATAATATACCCGGGGACCAATCATTGTAAGTACACTGATAGCAGATAACAGGATCAGGGCTATGAAAAGAGAGAATAACTGATCCATGGATCGGTTAAAGAGATTATTAGCTGCTAATCCTCCAACAGATATTACTCCTTTCATTTCGTCAGCAGGTATTGCATAAATGAATAATATATTCAACAACAAGTAGATAATGGTAACAGCAAAGGTTCCAACAATCAATGACTTTGGAATGTTTTTAACCGGATTCAGCACTTCGGAGCCAACATAAGTCGAAGCGTTCCATCCACTGTATGCAAACATAATCCACATTAAAGCAAGACCAATCGTTTTCATGTTTGCTCCCTCAAAGGCCTCCCCTTTGTCGATCCTGAAATGGTCCAAGCTTCCTTCACCAAAGACAAATCCAGTGATAATCAATATCAAAATCAGGCCAATCTTAAGAACTGTGAGAACATTCTGGACCTTTGATCCCGATTTGAGTCCAAAGTAATGAACCAGGGTGAAGGCCAGAATAATCCCGATTGCAATGGCTTTCTTTATGTTTTCTATTTGGGGTGGGAAAATATCGCCAGGAAGAGTCCTGACTAAATACTCACTGAAAGCCAGTGAAGAAGCCGCCACCGGTGCGGAAAAACCGACCAGGAAAGATACCCAGCCACTCAGAAATCCGGTAAGAGGTGAGAACAACCTGCTCAGAAAAGCATAGTCACCGCCGGCTTTGGGGAACCTCGCACCCAACTCACCATAGCTGAGTGCTCCGCTAAGTGCAATGGCACCTCCAACAAACCATAAGAGGAGAAGAAGAAAGGGATCATGTAACTGTAAAAGCAACAAACCTGAAGTAGTGAAAATCCCGGCACCGATCATATCCCCGATGACAATGTTGGTCAGGGAGAAAAACTTCAGCTTTCTGGGTAGTTCAAGCTCAGGCATGGATGGATTATTATTCTGCCCTTTTATAACTGATTAATACGCCACCACCTGCTGAATTCAAAGTAGTTTCATAGTTTTCCAGGCTTTTGATGTAATTCATGTAATCCTTATTCCAGGAACTTCCCCTGCTGCCATCCCTGATATTATGAGTTGTATAACAACCGCCTACCATTAATTTTGGGTCCACATCAATGAAATAATTTTTGTACCAGGCTTTATCTGCGTCACTGAAAACAAAATCAAAGGGTCCTTCCAGTTCCTTTACCAGGATATGGGCATCAGCAAGCCTGGCATCAATATACTCACTGAGGCCAGCTTCTTTGAAATTTTTTAAAGCTTCTTTATGTCTGGATTCATCGATATCGATGGTGATCAGTTTTCCTCCTGTTTTACTAAGAGCCCAGGCAATGTAAATACCTGAGTATCCGGTGGAAGTACCAATCTCCAGGGCATTCTTATAACGGCCCTTGATTAACAGGTCATACAGCAATTTGCCGTCAATAGTGGGCACATTCATATCGTACCATTGTCCAGATTTTTGTGACAGGAATTTTTCAACTTTCTTATCAAGTTCAGGATTTTCGATAAGAGTCTGTGCATTTATTTCCCGCGAAAGAAATACTGTTGCAAAAAGCAACAAGACAATTGAGCTAAAACGCCATACTTTTTTCATAATAATTGATTTTCTCGAAAAAATGTATTTGGCTATAATTTACAAAATAAGGTTTAAACCATCACTATAACTTATGGACTGAAGCTAACTGATTCAAAATTATTCCAGAATTACAATAGACCCTAAAAAATTTAAAAAGTCTAAAGCAATTTGTAAAACCTATAATGCTTATGAACCATATTTAAAAGGAGAAGGTGCTCCAGTAATTGAAAATGGTGAAGAAACACCCTTAAAATCAGGTGATTTTGCTCTCTTGAATCCTGATAAAAAGCAC
>CBDUPM010000564.1:0-2366 GCA_965369105.1 uncultured Bacteroidales bacterium
TCAACCACTTTTGCGACATTGGATAATTTTGCAGGAAAGTTCCGGTCAACAGCATACCAATCCTCCAGAAAAGCCGCCTTTCCTTTGTCGTCCAGTTCATAATAATTTCCATGCTTTTCCCATACGGCCTTTTTTGCAGAGTCCCTCTCAGGATTTGGTAAAGGAGTTTCCACATAGGCACTGAGAATGCACATTTGTATAACCCCCTTATTTTCCGCCAGGGCTTTCAGCATCTCATCATCCAGGTTCCGAGGATTATCGCAAATTGCCCGTGCACAAGAGTGAGAGGCAATCACAGGCTGTGTACTTAGTTCAAGTACATCATAAAATGTTTCATCCGAAGCATGCGAAATATCTATCATCATTCCAAGTTCATTCATTCTTTTTACTACTTTCTCACCAAATTCCGACAATCCATTGTGCTCGGTTGTATCATTCGAAGAATCGCATATATCATTATTTTTGGTGTGACAGAGAGTAATATATCTTGCCCCGAGATTATGAAATGTATCGATTAAATCGATATTATTTCCAATCGCATATCCATTTTCTATCCCGATAAAAAAGGATTGCTTTTGATCACTGGTATTCCTGAGAAATTCTTTTTTGGTCCGGACTATTTCAATATCATCTAAATTCTCAGATACCGAATAAATTGAATCAAAAATCTGCAATGTCTTTTCATATGCCTTTTGATTTCCTTCCGGGCTCCTTTCCCTTTGTCCGAGAAAAACGGCCATAAATATACCATCCAGCCCGCCTTCTTTCATCCTTGGCAAATCAACTTTTGATCCGCTTGAGTAAGGATCATGTCTTTTCCCAAAATCAAAATCAGTCTGGGTAAAACTCATTGGGGTATCTGTATGACTGTCAATAGTATACAAAGAGTTATGGAGCTCCAGCACTTCCTGTTTTGAATAAAGGGTTTTTGGGGAATCAGAATTACATCCTGACATAACTACCAGGATAAGGGTCAATGAAAAAAGTGTCCGCATTTTTATGAAAATATTAATTATCCGGGATTTTCATGAACCATGAACCTGTCCAGGATTGAATGATCATTAATTTCTTTAGAAAGTGAGGAAATGGTATCTACAGGCACATCAAATAAATCCATGATTAATAATCCATCCAGTGCATTATTAAATTTTGGATCAATATTGAAGCCGATAATTTTACCGTTTTGTTTCAGGTATTTTTTGAGCAGCACGGGCATGGTAAATCCCGAGGTTTCCACATCTTTGATAAAACGGTCAAATTTGTTTAAATCACTTGCCGCCTCCATAATAATATCAGTATCGAGGTCCTGGGATTCGTCTACAACGAACTTTTTCCTGGGTTTTACCATTTTCGCAAAATCATGATTATAATGATTTAATAAAATATATTTTATAATCATTCCCTTGGAAAATTTTGAAAACTGGTTACTGATACTAACCGGTCCGATCAGGTAGCGGTAATCCGGATTCTTTATAAGAAAATATAAAATTCCTTTCCAGAGAAGAAATAATGGAAGAGGTTTCCTCTGGTATTCTTCCACTATAAAGGACCGTCCCAATTCCAGAGATTCCTCCATTACGGAATGGAATTTCGAACTAAACCGAAACAGGGATTGCAGGTAAAAACCTTTCACCCCATACTGGTTCATTATTTCCCTGCCCTTTCCTACCCGGTAAGCTCCCACAATTTTTTTCTCAACATCATCCCAGACAAAAAGCTGATGGTAATATAAATCATATTCATCGATGTCGATGGACCGGTTGGTGCCCTCGCCCACCATTCTGAAAGTTTTTTCTCTTAACCTTCCCAGTTCGGTCATAATGGAAGGTATATTTATTGAAGGAGTGCAAAACACTTTAAATTCATTGCTTTCAAACAAAAGGTATTGGTCCTTTAACTGCTTAATTTCCAATTCTATTCTTTCACTGGTTACGGCAGGGGCAATTTCTTCTATCCTGCTTGCCCTCGGGCTGTCTGACCTGAAAAACTTCTGGACTTCAATCGCAGAACCCAGGGCATAGGTTTTTGCCCTTAAGAATCTTCCATACCTGGAAATATCTTTAAACTCGCTTTGTTCCTTAACAGAGATTGGATTCCCAATTCTTATTTTAATCGTTTTCTTTTTTTTATTAAAAAGTTCAGATGGAAGCCGGGCTGTTCTGAGTGTTGGATGAATTAATCCCAATAAATGGAAAAGCCGGCTGTTTGTACCGCTAAAATATATGGGGACAACCGGAACCTTTGCCATTTTAATCATTCTGATGGCGGATTCATTCCATTGCTTATCGCTGATCCCAACATAATGAACGCTATAGCTTGAGACTTCACCGGCAGGAAAGATTCCCATAGACTTTCCTTCTTTCAGA
>CBDUPM010000565.1:0-2362 GCA_965369105.1 uncultured Bacteroidales bacterium
ATGCTGTGCAAATATAGAGGCATTCGGAGCACCCTTGCAAGCCTTGGGCAAAGAAAGAACCTCTTTTTTTTACGCTGCTTGGTTTAGTACGCTGAAAATCAGCAAAAAGGGAGACAAAAAAAGTTTTGGAAAATAAAGACAGCTGCCAAATCGAACAAGCAGATACAATCCACCTATAACCGCAGCACTTCCTCCTGCATATAAAACCGCAATGGGTTTTAAATTCATAATAACATGAACCATGCAAAGGGTAAGTAAAAAGATAGTGGCTACAAAACAGGTAATGGTTATGAAATACCTTTCGGTACCGATTTCATCAACATTTCCACTTATTTTTAAATAAATGGATTTAGCTCTTTTCATTTATAAGATTTTTATAATTTAGAATTTCTAACTTCAGTTTAATATGGTTAAATTTCAGATTTAGAGTCTTTTATTCATTTAATTTCGGCAAATAAAAAATAAACTTAAGACATTTATCAAGAAAATTAAATCACAATTATGAAAAAATACCAACAAATTCTGAAAATCTCTTGTGGAATAAAAAAACCACGGTTCATTACCGTGGTTCTTTTAGTTTAAAACTATATTTTTTCGAAAAGAAAAACTAAATCATATAAAGCTCTTAAAACATTTCACCTTCTCCCATACCTTCTCCTCCACTGCCTTCTCCACGATTTTGTTTGTAGTTATTGATTTTATAGCTAAGTGAAAGGGTTAAGACCTGGGGTTCCCTGGCAAATTCAAAATTAGAATTAAAGTTTACACCGTTGGATTCAAAATTATACCTCATGGTGCCGAAGATATCTCTTAATTGCAGGGTTGCTGAAAGTTTCCTGTCCAGGAACTCCTGTTTTATAGCCAGGTTTGAGAAGAAAAAGGAACCTCTTTCCCCCTGCGCAGTAACAGAAGGGCCGTTATACATGGTGGTAAGCTGCAGGCGGGTCTTTGCACTGATATTGAATGTGGTATTCAGCCTTAAGTTCCAGTTATTACTCCTGGTATCTATTTCAACCCCGTTAATTTCACCTTCTATCCAATACCTGTAAATACTGGAACTGGCATTAATATTCATCCATTTTAACTGGGCGAAATTAATCATGGCTTCCATTCCTAATGAATGATCTTTAGAAATGTTTTCAAAAGTCATCAGAAATATTCTTTCCTCAGCGTCATATACTTCCTGCACTCTTTCTATTTTATTAACGGTATTCTTGTAAAATGTTTCAAAAGCAACAAATGATCTTCCAAAAGACTTCTGGTAACCCAGTTCATAAGAATTCATATATTCAGGAAGAAGTCCGGAATTTCCTTTTCTTAGGGTAGTGGAATTCATATAGGTCAGAAATTCTTCCAGGTACCATCCGCGGGGACGGTTAATTCTTCTGCTGTAGGAAGCCATTAATTGTTGATTATTGCTAAATTTTCTTGAAATATGCAGGGTAGGAAAGATATCAAAGCGGTTAACCGTTTTTGAACTTTCTGATTGCCCGTTTTTCACTTCTCTGTCGGTGTATTCTCCCCTGAGTCCTAACTGATATTGAAAATTACCTAATTTATTACCATAGGTGGTATAAACTGCCTGAATAGCCCTGTAAAAATCTATTGAACTGGAAAAATCTTCATTATTCACCCACTCATTAAAATCCGGATCATAATCCTCAAATAAGTAGGTTTCAACTTCATCATCAAATCTGAACTGATAACCTGCTTCCAGTTTTCCGGATTCTCCTATGGGTCTTGTATAGTCGACCTGGGCTTTTATTTCATGTTCAATGCCGGTTTCCCCTGTTCTGATCTGGTAAGGAATTGTTCCAGGGTCAATATTGTATTCACTATCTGCAGAATACTCTGCCTGACGGTCTGAATCAGAACCTTCGCTGAAGGAATAATTTACAAATGCGACCAATTCATGACCTGCTTTATCAAATTTCCTGGTGTAATTTGCATTCAGATTATAATAATCGCCTCCGTGTGTGCTGTAATTATCGCTTATAAGGTAATTATCGTAGCTTAAGATTTCATCATATAAGCGCTGATTTTGTTTGCCTCCGTGGCCAGATTCGTATTTACCAATTTCACCGGAGAAGGATAGGATGTTACTTTCATTAAATGAATAATCAAATCCTGCTTTCACTTCCTGATTAAATCGTTTTCTGTCACGTGAGCCATACATCAGATCGTAACTTTCAATGCCTGATTCATCTATTATTGTTTTTTCACTTTCAAAACTTCCGCCATAGGTCTCATCCCTGTAACTACCCCCGGCAAAGATATTCAGCTTTTCCATCCGGTAATTCAATAGAAAATCGGTAGTGTATTTATCCCCGGTTCCAATGGAAGCATTTACTATTCCATTGAT
>CBDUPM010000566.1:0-2351 GCA_965369105.1 uncultured Bacteroidales bacterium
GGTGGATATTTTTAATTCCGGAACCCTGATGACAGGTTTTATTACGGATGATCAGGGCGAAGTGATTACGGTTTTTGTTCCAACCGGTCCGAATCCTACATCCGGAAATATTTACCACGTCGAAAAGGAAAAGGTTATAAAAACTTCCGCTTCAGTGGACAATGGAATGAAATCGATTATCAGTTGCGGAAGTGGTTCAGCGGAGCTATTCAAAAAAATGAATAAAGGTCAGATTTCCCCGGGAAAGATTTAGAAACACAGACTTTTATTTCCTTTTGGACGATTTAGCCCTGGGATTATATTCCAGCGCCAGCTTTATCCAGTATTCAAGGTCAGTATCCTGATCGATTCCCAGGGGGTCTATCAGAACAAAAGCTTTTAAGGGTCGCCCGGTAAAATCCATTACATGACAGCCTGGTTTTTTGAGAGATTCTTCGTAGATGGCCGGATCCAGTCGTACCATCAGACTATCTTTAATGATACCCAGGCACATTTTATCATCGACCATAAATGTCAATCCACCCATCATTTTCTTTTCCTGATAATTAACCGATTTTAAATTCAGGTTGTTTCTCAGGCGATCGGCAAGAAATTCGTTATAGGCCATGGCTTTTGGTTGGGTTGATTCTAAACGAAATAAAAGAAACTATCATCGTATGAGGACAAGCAAAATGCTGCATTTTATTTCCAGCCGGTTTTATTCCATAAATCAATGATTTTTTCATGATTACCGTCCTATAATAATTTGCCATTTGGTTAATATCAGACTACAATACCCTTTTCGTTTATCTTTTAATAAAGGAACCTGAATACAGATTTGATACGGACTGAATAGAAAGAAAATAGCTTCCGCTTTTCAGTTCACTGGTATTTAAAGTGTAATTGAAATCCTTATCCGCATTTTCAATGATTTCTGACATCATTTTTCTACCATTGGAGGAATAAATAGCAATTTCCATTGAGGTAGTATTAGCATCTTTTATCTGAATATTTAATTCATCCACGCAGGGATTCGGAAAGCTGCGTACCGAATGAATGATTTTTTTATTTTTTATGCCCATACTGGCCATATCTTCCTTCGTAAATGCAAGAAGTTCTATACCCTTTCCGGTTTCAGGATTCAGATTCCGGCTGTATTGCTTATCTACCGAATTATTCCAGTGTTCATGAACTCCAAGAGATGTTAATGGAGTTCCATCGTTCTCCGGGTCATAAATAATTCCTTCTGCCCATAGGGCAGGATCAGCAGCCTGGTGAAGGTAATCATCCACTCCTTCGATGTTTGGAACGGCATCTTTCCCCCAGCTTGTCTTGTCATATTCTGTTCTGAGAAAATCATAGGCCACCGATGCTATTGCTACGGGATCGATGGAGGCAAATATAGACGAGGTATAATCTCCGTTGAAAGGGGCCATGTCATATTTTCTGGGTTCCCTAAGCTCATGAGGTTTTCCGCCCCATAAAGCATCCAATATATAGAGCATGGTATTTCCTCCCAGGCATTCGTGTCCCATGATATCGGTCAGAACCCTGTATTTCCCATAACCAGCGTTACCGCCTTCTTCTGCAACCAAACCTGGATGTAAATGACTGGCAGCATCACGGGTATGAGAACCAAAATGGCTTTTGGTAAAAAGAGTTATACCGGCCCTTATATGGGGTTTTAGGGCCGGAATGTTAATTACATAATCCGCATCTTCCAATTGTTTATAAAGCTTGTCTTCTGACTGTTCCAGAACGGTTCCTTTGTCGGAGTAAAATACACAGGATTCATTTGATTTAACAGAAAGGGTTCTCCCGTAGGCTTCACAGTTTTTTACTGATCCCCCATTTACCCCCATGATATTTACATTGGGGAAACTTTCCCTGATGATATCATAGTAAATATTATTAAAATTTATATGAGGATCTCCAATATAAATCATTTCCTCCGGCACCTTTGCGTACTCTATCAGTTGTTTTAGGGTTGCCACTATCGGGTAGGGCGAAGTAGCGGTCATATGAGGAGGGTAACTGCCCCAGATAGTGGCATCTTTTTGGCCGAGGGTGCTCGTAAAGGTATGGGTCAGGCCAATTCCCTGGTTATTGGTTTTAATAAAGATAGTCTGTCCTTCTGAATAACCTTTATCCAGATTGTTTTTTCGTTTATTGTGAAACCGAAAAAGCTCGTCCCAAGCTGCCGTATAGTCTGTTTTTCCTGTGAGTTGCCGGATACTCCAGGCAACCATATTTTCGATTACTTCAGGATCATTGTTTTTGGGAACATAGAAAACATCATCATTTTTATCAATTAAACCATTTCCGTTAACCACCATTTTAGAATTTTCATTGGTAGCATCCGGATTCCATAT
>CBDUPM010000567.1:0-2348 GCA_965369105.1 uncultured Bacteroidales bacterium
AATTGTCAGAGCTCCTGCTTGAAGATGGAAATAATGTTTATGCCAGTTACCACAACAGTGAAGTGGATAAAACATCAGGGATAAAATACTTTCCACTGGATATCACTCAGGACGAATTAGATACTGGCTTTTTGCCCGAACAAATAGATGGATTGGCCTATTGCGTCGGAAGCATAAATTTAAAACCTTTTCACCGGATCACTGTGGAAGAATTTCGGAATGATTTTGATCTCCAGGTTGGGGGGGCAGTAAAGGTGATACAGCAAATACTTAAAAACCTCAAAGCATCGGGGAATGCATCCATTGTGCTGTTCTCTACCGTTGCAGTCCAAAACGGCTTCAATTTTCATTCCCAGGTATCCGCATCCAAAGGGGCTGTCGAAGGTTTAACCAGAGCACTGGCAGCTGAATTTGCGCCTCTTATCAGGGTAAATGCAATAGCCCCTTCGCTAACAGATACTCCCCTCGCCTCCCGTTTATTAAATACAGAAGAAAAAAAAGACGCAAATGCTCAAAATCACCCTCTGAAAAGGATTGGTAAAGCAGAAGATATAGCAAATATGGCCGTTTTCCTGTTGTCGGAAAAATCAAGCTGGATTAGCGGTCAAATCCTTCATGTTGATGGTGGAATGAGTACCATTAATAAATAAAAAACTAAAGTTATGTTAGGAATATTCAGAAAAAAAACGGAAGCAGATAAATTACACAAAAAATATGAAAGATTATTAAAGGAAGCATATGACCTTTCGACCGTAAACCGAAAAGAAAGTGATAGCAAATATGCAGAGGCCGACAGGATTCTTTCCGAAATAGAAGCCCTGGATAATAAGTCATAAGTTCTGTTATTTAATAAATTTTGATTATAGAAAAATTTAAATTGTGCTAAATTAGACACAGGATTTCCTGTCAAATTATTACCTTCGCCATTTTAAATTCAAGAATAAGATATGTATTATCAGGAAGGCGAAACACGGCGTTTAAAAATAAGAAAACTTGAAAAACCGGACATCCTGCTCTGGGAAGAATTCTTTACCGGCAACAAGGCATTACCATGGCTTGGATTGGATTTAAATCTCTCCCCACCCGATCAGTCTGCTGATTGGATCCAGAAACAATTTGATAGCTATCAAAAAAAGCGTTTTGGCCTTATGACACTGATTGAAAAAGATTCGGGAGTTTTTATCGGACAGAGTGGATTAATAAGTCGTGATGTCAAAGGAAATACAGAAATTGAAATAGCCTGCCATATTCTTCCTAAATTCTGGGGCCATGGTTATGCATCTGAGGCAGCCAGGTATTTCAGGGATTATGCTTTTAAAAATGAGGTTTGCGAAAGCCTGGTCTCCATAATTGATCACAGGAATAAACCCTCGCAGGGAGTCGCAGTAAAAAATGGTTTTAAAAAAGACTCAGAATTGAAAATAAATGGATCGGAGCTTTTCATTTTCAGGTTGAATAAAACAGAATGGAATCCCGAAAGTTAGTGTTCAGATTTAAAAATTTCTCCATATTACTTCTCTGCTGGATGTGGAAGATTTGTATTCTTCCATTCTAAACACTTATTCTTCAGTTAGCATTTAATCAGTATTTTGCCAGGAAGAAATAAATATTCCATAAAGTAAACTACGATAATCCCGTCTGCTATCAATCCATTTCATACCATTCCCGGGTATGCGTTCAAAAGCAGCTCTGGAATCAATCAAACCGATTTACGTTTAATTAATTTCATATCCAGGATAATTTCATTGCGATAGCTTTTATCTTTCCTGATCTTATCCTGCAGCTTTTTGAAACAGGAAATTCCCAATTCAGATCCGGGATTCTCAAAACTGGTTAAACCGGGATATATAAACCTACCCGCAGGATGATTATCAAATCCTATCACTGCCATTTCTTCAGGAATATTAATCATTAATTCTTTGGTGTAAGATATAAAACCCAGGGCTACTGAATCGGTGCAGCAAATAATGGAATCAATTTTTAAACCGGAATCAAGTATTTGATGCGCAAGTTTGCTTCCATCTTCCGCCTTGTCTCCCCCGTGAAAAACTCTTTCCTCCTTAAATGAAATTTCATATTTTCCTGAAGGTAAAGAAGATAATACCCATTTATCTATTTTAGGTGCTACAGAAGTAACTAAATTAGCTATTGATGAACTAAAGTTTAAATTACCTTCCTTTAAAGTGTATGTTAAATAGTAAAATTCAATCTATTCACGTTAGATAATTTCTAATGGTCTCTAAATAAAATTACAAAACAAAATCATTAGCAATTTGTTCGCTATTGATACCTAAATATTAAAAAAATGAAAATTCAATTATCTCTTACTCTTATTTCCCTACTTTTTG
>CBDUPM010000568.1:0-2347 GCA_965369105.1 uncultured Bacteroidales bacterium
CTGAGATCAGGACGTCTCCATTTGGAATTCAAGCTGGTACTTGGGATGATAGTTTGGTTGCAAGGGCAGCTGAAATTGGAGTCAAGTGGACACGACTGGGAGCATCCTGGCCTTCAGTGGAAAAAGAGAAAGGGGTTTACAATTGGGAGGAAACTGATAAAGCCTTTGAAGTTGCTGTGAAAAATGGGATTACTCCATTTGTAACGCTTGGAGGGGGTCATAAAATGTACTCAAAGTTAACAACATACGACGATCCGGCATTAGCCGATATTTATGGATATAAACCAGAGCCTCCGGTAAAAGACCCGGTAGCCATGAAAGCTTTTTTGGATTTTGTAAAAGCAACCGTAGAAAGATACAAGGATCAAATCGATTACTGGGAAGTCTGGAACGAACCAAATCACAGAAATTACTGGGGTACCGAGCCCGATGGGAAAGAATATGGTAAACTTTTAATGGAAACTGCAAGCTTAATCAGGCAAATAGATCCGGGATGCAAAATAATAGGAGGTTCAATGGCCGGTATTAATCCTGAATTTACAAACGATTTTTTAAGTGTTGGAAGTCATGAATTTATTGATATTATTTCATATCATAATTATGGAGCTGTTCCGGAAGAAAGAGTGTACAAAGCCTTAGAATTATGGGATGTAATTAACAAATATAATCCTGATATTGAATTATGGCAGGGAGAATGCGGTTACCCATCGCATAGCAGTACCCGCGATTATCGGGGGCGGGCACCCTGGGGACTGAATGTACAGGCGAAATGGCTGCTTCGGCAGAGCTTTGTAGATATCTATTATTGTAAAGCTACGCTTAGTAACTATTTTAAATTGGTGCATAACCGGGGAAAAGGTGATAAACAGCAAAGATCGAATCTCAGGCCAATTGATAAGATATTCGGATATCCGGACAGGGGCGGATCAAGAGTGAGAACTAAAGGAGTGAATGAAAAATGTTTACTGACCAATCCTGATTTTAAGGAAAAACCAGGTTTTTATGCCTACCAGAATCTTTGTGCTGTTTGGCAACCAGGTTATAAGCCAAATACAGTCCAATACCAGATTGAAGTGAAGGATGAAGGAATCTTTTACGGCATATCAGAAGATGATGCATTTCCCTCCGTGACTTTGCTTGCCACTTTTTCTGATAAAGATGGGAATAACCTGATGGCCTGGTGGTTACCCTGGAATGCACAGGAATCTTTACCAGAATTGGCAAAAATTAAAATCTCAGTGGAAGGAATCAGATTCGATGATCCGATATTGCTCGATCCTCTGACAGGAGAAATATATGAAGTAGATATAGAGAATACTGATTCCGGTTGTATACTGGAAAATACAGTTCTTGCGGATTATCCAATGATAGTGGCGGAGAGAGGAACCATTAAATTTAATTAATGAAAGAATTTAAATATATCCAATGTCCGTAAAAAATGAAAATAGGGATGGCCCTTTCCCTGGGAATTCTATTTCCCCCGTCCCTGTTAATTGCCCAGGTGGTAAAAGGACCCGGATATATAATATTCCTTTTGGGAATAAGGGACAGCTTCATACCATCTATGATGCCAGACAGGGTCCAATTGCTTTGTTGGTTGAAGGAACTGCCTTTAGTGTATTTTATGACGAAGGAAAAGGCGAGGTTGATAATTTTAAAACAAATAAAAATTAGCATTGCTCATTTGAACAGACGAGTTTAGCTGCTTGATGATGTGTGTGATATTAATACCTGTACTGTGAAATTTATTAAATAACTTTAGGAGCTATTTAGCCCTTTATAATACGAAAATTATGTCTCCGAAATTATACTTATTAGTCCTCTTCATGTACATAAGCTTCTTATGTTCGGGTCAGGATATACCTCCAAACATATTAGTGATAATTACTGATCAACACTCTGGGACATTATTGAATCAAAGGGGTTATACAAACATGCTAACTCCGGGTATAAATAAAATTGCTGAACAAGGTGTCACTTTCACACGAACTTATTGCACCTATCCTGTATGTACTGCCTCCAGAAAATCTCTCATGACAGGAATGATGCCGAGCAAAGCAACACCTACAAATTATCCATCTATTGCCGGGATGCTTTCTGCAAACGGTTATGAAACCGCTTATCATGGAAAGTGGCATGTGGGTTCCACCGATATTGATGATGTGAGCGATTGGCATGGATTTCAAAGCTATAAGGATGGCCGCGACGACTCTGAAATTTCAAATTGGAGTACAGACTTTCTGAAACAGGAGCACACCAAACCATTTTTTTTAATAACCTCCTTTTTAAATCCACACGACTGCTGTGAGCTGGCCAGAAATATTGCAGGGGAGAATGACTCATACCA
>CBDUPM010000569.1:0-2340 GCA_965369105.1 uncultured Bacteroidales bacterium
AGAAATATGGAAATGATAAGATCATTTTAGGAGCAGATCATAAAGAAGGAAAAATTGCTATTTCCGGTTGGGAAGTAGAAAGCAACCTGGAACTGATGGGTTTTCTGGAGGATTATTTACAAAAGGGAATAAAGAAAAGCATATGCACCGATATTTCTGTGGATGGAATGCTTAAAGGACCCTCCACCTTATTGTATGCAAAAATGCTCAATGCCTTTCCCGGTCTTGAGTTAATTGCCAGCGGTGGAGTGGGTGATGCCTCTCATTTAAAAGAGCTGGAAAAGGCCGGAATTAAGGAGGTGATTGTAGGTAAGGCCCTTTATGAGAAAAAAATTTCAAAAAAAGATTTACAAGAATATTTATTTGAATAATATGCTGGCAAAAAGAATCATACCCTGCCTGGATATCAGGGATGGACAAACCGTAAAAGGAGTGAACTTCCTGGATATACAGGAAGTTGGCGATCCGGTTGAATTAGGAGCTAAATATGCCCTGGAAGGAGCCGATGAACTCGTTTATCTGGATATCACAGCCACTCATGAAGAACGAAAATTATTTACCGACCTGGTGAAAAGGATTGCTAAAAATTTGAATATTCCTTTTACAGTAGGTGGCGGAATCAATGAGAAAAAGGATGCGGATCGATTGTTAAGTGCCGGGGCGGATAAAATATCTGTAAACAGTGCAGCAGTGAGGAATCCCGGACTTATTTCTGAAATTGCAGGATCTTATGGAAACCAATTCCTTGTTTGTGCGATTGATGCAAAACTTGAAGAAGATGGAAAGTGGTGGGTTTATGTAAGCGGGGGAAGGACAAAAACAACTAAAGAATTGTTTACATGGGCAAAAGAAGCGGAAGAAAGAGGGGCAGGTGAAATATTATTCACTTCCATGAATCATGATGGCACTAAAAATGGTTATGCCAATGATGCTTTGGCCCGCCTGGCCGAAATACTCTCCATTCCTGTAATCGCCTCAGGCGGTGCAGGAAAGAAAGAGCATTTTGTGGAAACTTTTACCAGGGGGAGAGCTGATGCTGCTCTTGCGGCCAGCATTTTTCATTTCAATGAAATCCCGATTAAAGAACTAAAAGATTATCTTAGACAAACAAATATCCCTATACGCTAATGGTACCCGATTTTAAAAAATTAGGCGGATTAATTCCTGCCGTTGTGCAGGATGCAGATTCCAAAACGGTTTTAATGGGAGGCTTTATGAATGATGAAGCCTGGAAAAAAACCAAAAAAACTAAAAATGTGACTTTTTACAGCAGGACCAAAAAAAGGCTTTGGACGAAAGGGGAAGAAAGTGGAAATTTTCTTCGCATGAAAAAAATGATCCTGGATTGTGACCAGGATACTGTCCTGATTAAAGCTAAACCTGCCGGGCCGGTTTGTCACACCGGGGCAGAAACCTGCTTTAATGAGAAAATCAATGGCGATTCTGACTTTTTATTCACCCTGGAAAAGGTTATCATCGATCGAAAGAAAAACATGCCCAAAGATTCCTATACCACCAAACTATTTAAACAGGGAGTTAATAAAATAGCAAAAAAACTTGGTGAAGAGGCAGTGGAACTGGTCATTGAGGCAAAAGACAATAATGATGTTTTATTCCTGGAAGAAGCTGCCGATTTGCTTTACCACCTTGAAGTTCTGCTGGTTAACAGAGGGATGAAACTAGCAGATGTGGTGAAGGTATTGCAGGAAAGGCACTGAAGCAGAAAAAGGGATCAGGAGAATTATTGATCCTCTTATTTCAGGATTTCGTGTCAGCATCAGTACACCGGATACCCCCAACATCCGGCATCAACTCAACAACATCATCCAATTTGTATCTACCAGATACTGGCCCTTTCTTCCTCAGGAATATACAATGCGGATGTTTCTGAAATGGGAAATGCCCTGTAAAATTCTTCCATATTAGGTAAGGGGCCATTCACCCTCAAATGTCCCAGGGAATGGACATCTTCCTTTGTTCTTCTTAGCATTTCTTCTCCGGTAATATTGCCTGCCCAGACATGGGCATATGCGAGGAAAAAGCGCTGTTCAGGAGTAAATCCATCCATGTTTTTCTCAGGAGGATTCTTTTTCCAGGCCAGCTTCAGGGCCGTAAGGGAAATGTTTAATCCCCCCAGGTCAGCGATATTTTCTCCCAGGGTTAGTTTTCCGTCTGCTTCCACCGTATCCGATATTTTGTAAGCGCTGAATTGTTTGATAAGAACCTTAGTTCTTTCCTTAAATTTTTCTGAATCCGAGTCGGTCCACCAATCCGATAAATTCCCGTTTTTATCAAACTGTCGTCCCTGGTCGTCGAAACCATGGGTCATTTCGTGTCCGA
>CBDUPM010000570.1:0-2337 GCA_965369105.1 uncultured Bacteroidales bacterium
GTTTACGCCCTGAAGAACGGAGCTAAGCTGGTTCATTCGGTTGACGCATCCAAAAAAGCCTGTGAATTAACCGATGAAAATGTATTGTTGAATTTTCCTAAATCTGAAAATCACAAATCTTTTGCTATGGATGCTTTCAAATTTTTTATTGATGCACCGGTGCAATACGATTTAATTATCCTGGATCCCCCCGCATTTGCCAAACATCAAAATGTTCTGAGTAATGCTTTGCAGGGATATAAAAAGATAAACAGAAAAGCCTTTGAGCAGATCAAACCCGGGGGTATTTTGTTTACCTTCAGTTGCTCCCAGGTGGTTAGTAAAGAAAATTTTCGCAAAAGCGTTTTTACCGCTGCAGCCAATACAGGCAGAAAGGTAAAAATTCTTCATCAGCTCAGCCAGCCCCCGGATCATCCGGTAAGTATTTATCATCCGGAAGGGGAGTACCTGAAAGGATTGGTTTTGAAAGTGGATTGAGAAGCTGCCTGCGAAAATCCTAAGGTACTGTTATATTACCGGAAGGGAGGGCGTAGGGTCTAAAATCCGCAATCCACGGTGGAAAGTCCGGGCTTAACTGCATCAATAAAGTGATTTCCTTATTAGGTAATTTTATGTTCAGGATTTTTGTCCTGAATAAGCCATAAGCCAATTTAACCCGAATCTGCAGCATTCATAACCGTCCTTGTGTTCCTGTCACCCAGACCCCTGATTCCTAATAAAAAAGAATCAATTTCTTAAGAAATTCCTATCTTGCAGTTAATTCCATAATAATCCTTAAAAATTAAAATAAAATGAAACGAATGAAACGCTATTTTTCAATATTTTCTTTATTAAGTATTGGAATATTTCTGCAATCCTGCTTCTATGGTTTGGACAACTCCATTTCAGGAAATGGAAATGTGATTACGGAGACCCGGACGGTTAAGGATTTTCATGGAGTAAGTGCAGCCGCGGGATTAAAGGTTTATGTGACATTTGGTGAAATGAGCAATGAAGTTGAGATAGAGGCCGATGAAAATTTGCATGAGTATATTATTACAGAAGTGGAAAGAGGGATACTAAAGATCAGGGCCCGCAAAGGAATTCGAAATGCAGAAGCCAGGAATATATATGTCAATGCGGGTAGGGTCGACTTACTTGAAGTTTCCAGCGCAGCTAAACTTATGGGTGAGAATCTTCTTATTACAGATGATATCAGAATTGGTGCAAGCAGTGCCGGTTCAATCCGACTGGATTTGGAGGCCGGAAAGGTAGATGTGAATGTCAGCAGCAGTGGTGATGCCCGCCTGGGAGGAATGGCTGAAGATCTTGATGTGAACGTATCCAGTGCCGGAGGGTTAAATGCATTTGAACTGGAAGTGAAAAACTGTCATGTGGACGTTAGCAGTGCCGGGAATGCCCGGGTGTTTGTTACCGGCGAATTAAATGCAAATGCAAGCAGTGCCGGATCTGTTAAATATAAAGGAAGTCCGGAATCTAAAAATATCTCAAAATCAAGTGCAGGTAGTGTGTCCGGAAATTAAGCTTACTCTCTGTAGTTATTGATTTTTAAGTTAAGTCATTTTCCGGTTTATAGCCGAATGACTGCCTTCTTTTCAAAATATTATTAAAAAAAGGGCGGCTTTCAAATTCAACCTGAAAGCCGCCCTTTTTTTAAAAAGTAATCATCTTATTCTTTGATTCCTTCAAGCATAAAGAAAAATGCATATTCCATTGCGGTTTCCTTGTATCTCTCAAAACGACCGGATGCTCCTCCATGACCTGTATCCATGTTGCAATACATAAGAAGAAGGTTGTCATCTGTTTTCATATCCCTTAATTTGGCAACCCATTTTGCCGGTTCCCAGTATTGAACCTGTGAATCGTGCAAACCTGTTGTTACCAGCATGTTCGGATATTTTTTAGCCTCTACATTATCATAAGGAGAATAGGATTTCATGTAATCATAATATTCTTTATCATTCGGATTACCCCATTCATCATATTCACCGGTTGTAAGCGGGATACTTTCGTCGAGCATGGTAGTGACAACATCTACAAAAGGCACAGCTGCTATTACTCCGTTGAAGAGTTCAGGTGCAATATTTATAACTGCTCCCATTAACAGACCACCTGCACTTCCTCCCATTGCATAAAGGTGATCAGTATTGGTATATTTTTCTTCTATTACAAATTTTGCAACGTCAACAAAATCGGTAAAGGTGTTTTTCTTCTTCAAAAATTTCCCGTCTTCATACCATTGTCTGCCCATTATCTGACCTCCCCTGATATGAGCAATGGCAAATATAAATCCGCGGTCGAGCAATGAAAGTCTTACCGAACTGAATGAGGGATCAA
>CBDUPM010000571.1:0-2322 GCA_965369105.1 uncultured Bacteroidales bacterium
CGGCAGCCCAGAAAATTGTAGCAAGCCTGGGTTGCAAAGCCGCTCCTCCTGAAACAATAATTTTAATATTTCCGCCCAGGGCCTCTCTCCAGTTGGTAAATATAAGCTTGTCAGCGATTTTTAATTTTAAATTATAGAAGGCACCATTTCCGGTAGGTTTATATTTAAAACCCAAATCAACCGCCCAGAAAAACAGTCTTTTCTTGATACCGGGCAGATCCTTTCCTTTCCCTACAATTTTGTCATAAACTCTTTCCAAAAGCCGGGGAACAGAATTGAAGACCTGAGGTCCTACTTCCTTGATATCCTGTACAATGGTGCCCATACTTTCGGCATAATAAATACTCAGACCCTTATACTGAAAATGGTAGTTAACCATTCTTTCATATACATGACTCAAAGGAAGGAATGACAATGCTTTATCTTCCTTTCCCAGAGAGTGCACATCAGATGTGACCACGGCATTGCTTACCAGATTATTATGACTGAGCATTACCCCTTTGGGGAAACCGGTAGTGCCCGAGGTATAAATCAGAGTCACTAAATCCTCAGGTTTTATGGAAGCTTTTATTTCAATGAGTTTTTCCCTGAATTTATCCTCATTTTTCTTTCCTTCTTCAACAATCTTTTTCCAGTTTTCAGCTCCTTCAATTTCATTATAGGTAAAAATCCCTTGTATGGATTTAGCCTTTTCGGCTATGGGTTGAATTTTCTCCAGTAAGCCTTTGTCAGAAACAACTACATATTTTGGTTTGCAATGATTCAGAATAAAATCATAATCTTCTGCTGAAATTGTCGGATAAACAGGTACATGAACTATTCCGGCCTGACTCAATCCCATATCTACCATGTTCCATTCCGGCCGGTTGTTTGAAATGGTAGCAACTACATCTCCTTTTTTTAATCCCATGGACATCAGACCATAGCTGACCCAATTTGCATAGTCGATATAATCGCGGGTAGAATACTTTACCCATTTTCCATTTTCCTTTCCTGCCAGAACATCTGTTTTGTCAGGAAATAATTCTTGAAATCTTTGAAGAATATCAAAGGTCCTTTTAATTTCCATAGCTGTAGTTTAGTTTTTTAGTGATCCAAATATAAATAAAAGCTGTTTATTTTTCGAATATTTTTTATCAGAGTTACTCCGGAAAAACAATAAACCATGTAAATAACTTATAAATAGAGGGATAACTACATATTTATATTTTTGTAATTTCGACCCAATATTTGTTAGAATGAATAATATTTCATATTCAGAAAATGAAATATCAATTTATAATTATCTTTAAGAAAAAATCTGATATGAATATAAAACTCCGGATATCGCTTTTACTGGCGGTTTTAACGATTCTGAATTTAAATGCTCAAAAGAATATACATGCCTTTAAGATTTATAATTCTGAAGGAAAAGAAATCAAATGGCAGAAAATGGTGAAGGACCTGCCTTCAGCTGATGTAATCTTCTTTGGAGAACTTCACAATGACCCCATTTCTCATTGGATGGAACTCAAAATTACAGAAGCTGTTCATCAGGAGAAAGAGGGGAAAATAATTCTTGGGGCTGAAATGTTTGAGACAGATCAACAATTAATTTTAAACGAATACATTCAGGGAACCATCGATGCAAAAAGATTTGAAGCGGGTACTCATTTATGGAATAATTATAAAACGGATTACAAGCCTCTGGTAAAACTGGCTGTTGATTCTTCCTTAAAATTTATTGCCACCAATATTCCCAGGCGATATGCTAACCTGGTTTCAAAAAATGGCTTTGAAGTGTTGGAAGGGCTTGATGAGCAGGCAAAAGCCCTCATAGCACCCTTACCGATAAACTATGATGCCCAATTACCTCCATATCAAAAGATGATGCAAATGTCGATGGGGCATGGAGAACCGGATCCGAACTTTCCGAAAGCACAGGCATCCAAGGATGCAACAATGGCATGGTTCATTCATAAGAATTTCGAAAAAGGATCAGCTTTTATTCATTATAACGGAGCTTTTCATTCCGATTTTCATGATGGAATAGTCTGGTACCTCTTACAATTGAATCCTGAGCTGGTGATAAAAACTATAACCACTGTTCTCCAGGAAGATGTGGAAAAACTGGAAGAAGAAAATCTTCAACGGGCAGATTTTATCATTGTAGTTGCAGATGATATGATCAGGACCTATTAAAGTCCGGATATTAATCTTTCCGCTTCTTTCAGGGCATTTCCAATACCTTCCGGATTTTTCCCGCCTGCGGTTGCGAAAAATGGCTGACCGCCGCCCCCGCCATTGATACCGGCGGCGCCGGCGCGACAATCACCCCCAACA
>CBDUPM010000572.1:0-2320 GCA_965369105.1 uncultured Bacteroidales bacterium
TGACCGGAAAGGCAATGGTGATATCCTTCCATTCCTTTGAAAAGTATTCGGCCATTTCGACAGAAGAAACCGTGATCTTGTTTATTCCCAGTTCTTTAAACCATCTGCCGATTTCCAGGGATTGGTGGGTTTTGAAATGGGGGCGAAACGCTAATCCATGTTTCAATGCTTTTTCATACATTTCCCTGATGTTCTTCCTGCAACGCTTTTCATCCAGAATCAGGCTTGGTTTTATAATTTTCATTTTATGATCAAAAAACAATTCGGGTTTATTTATTAGATTTTGCAAGATAGTAAATACTCAAAGCAGCAAGAAATGATGAAACGAAAAGCATAAAGTTTGTCCCCAGGAAGATATTAAACCGTTCAGGTTCTGTTAAACCTTCGCCCGATTCCAACCAAAAGGGAACACTTCCGAACATAACCGCCATCCATCCAAAATGAAGAGCCCAGGAATAGCCAATATGCTTTGTAAGGATAATAAGGTTGTTTCTTAAAATACCTATCAGGAAAAGGACCGTTAAGGTTTTTATACTGAGAATTCCGGTTTGCAAAAACACCCATTTATATAAAATAAAATGACCTGCAGAGAATACCAGGGCCAATCCGATGGAAGCCACTATTTTATTGATTTTATATTTTTGGATAAGAAAGTAAAGCAGGATGGCCCCGTAAACAATTTCTTCATTTATTATATAAAATACATCATGGTAATAATTGTATACAGAAGAAAACGCGATAGATATTCCTTTTTTACCTGCCGAAAAGTTCATTAATAAGTAGGAAACAGTGAGAATAATGGCGGTAAGCAGGATAACTTTGATCAGGGTAATTCCTCTGATTCTTATGCCGGTTACAAGTGGAAATTCCTTCTTCCATAATAAAAAGGAAAAGAAAAGTATCAAAAATGTTCCAATGGAAGAATACCACCAACCATCAAAATAATAATAAGAGAATACAAGGTGGGTAACAAAAAGAATCGAAATTATAGCAGATTGCCATATGAGGATGAACAGTCTTTTTTTTGGTAAAGAATGAATTAGCATTAATCTACCTTTTTAGAGCGGTTGAAATAATAACCAAATTACATTTTTATTTAAAACTTTCCTTATTTGTTCAAGGTATTATTTAACCGATTTTTGAGAAGGATAAGGGGAGGGCTTTCCTGAAATACCAGTATTATTTCCTTCATCATTTAATTCCTTTCATGAGATCATCGTTCCTCCCCGGTTCGAACCAGTGACCCTTTGCTTGTAAGGCAGGTGGAAACTCGTTGTATCGTATTGGTATTTAATATTTTACAAAAAGTATAGTTTGGATTTATACTGAAGGGATTGTAGGCAGACTTATTGTCACATTATTCTGGAGATTCTGCTAATGCCACTTCTTCTTAAGTTTAAAGCATGATTTAATATACCTCTTATAGGTTTATGGATAACTCTTTCAGTAGCTAAAATAACAAGCTCAACATCAGGGATTACGCCTTCGGCATTTTCTGTTTTAGTTCCGGATATTGGGAGCTTACTTTTGAAACATGAATTTCTCAAATAATTAAAATATTAAAATCATGAAAACAAAAGTATTAGGATTAACATTACTCGTATTATTATCCGTGAACAGCTTTGCTCAGGTATCTGAAAAACGATTTGGATTTGAAATAAACAGCGGTCTTTCAATTGCAACTAAGAAAATCGATGGGGAGAGTCTGAACCCGGGATTTGGTTTTGAGGGAACCCTGCACTACCGCTTCATGCCTCACCTGGGAGCTTATGCAGGATGGGGATGGAACAGATTTGCTGCAGAAAACTCATTTGCCGGTAATGACGTTTGCTTTGAAGAAACTGGATACATAATGGGATTGAATTTTCAGCAAAAGATAAACAATTCAAGATGGTCCTATTATGCAAGAGCAGGTGCATTGTACAACCATATCGAAACAGAAAACGCCGAAGGTGATGTTATTAACGACAGCAAACATGGATTTGGCTATCAGTTGGCCGCAGGTATTGACATTAATCTGGGCAGGAACTGGAGCCTTACACCGGGACTTAAATTTAATTCACTTTCACGCGATACTGAATATGAAGGATCTAAACAACTCGGCTACCAATATATCTCTGCAAGAATTGGTATTGCCAGGAAATTCTGATTCATCTGTATGAGAGGGTAATATTGTAGCAAACAAATAGTACTCTCTCATATCTTTTTTTGCAATGAAAGATAAAAATTACCTGATATGAAAAAGACAAACATTTTAATTTATATGGTTGTAACTCTTTTTCTCATCTCCTGTGAAAAAGAACCCTATATAAATTTAGGA
>CBDUPM010000573.1:0-2319 GCA_965369105.1 uncultured Bacteroidales bacterium
GGTACTATTATTATTAGCGAAAAGAGGAGGTGGAACAAACCGTCTATTAACCAGGGATTTCGCCTGGTGGCTCATCCCGGGCTATTATTGTTGGACCCTTTCCAAGAAACTAAACCCATACCAAAAATAATTTCATCAACATCAATTTTTCGGTCTGAACAGGTAAACAAATCCCTTGTAGATTCCGTCGTTGTATCGAATCTCATCCCATCCGGTGGCTTCAATCACATAGTAATATATGCCCGGAGGTGCCTTTCGGTCTGAATCCAGCACATTTCCATTCCAGCCTTCCCAGCTATACATATCTTTTACATCTGCACGGTAAACTAATTTTCCGGTACGGGAGAAAATCCGGATATGGAATTCTTTTATAGACTTGAATGACACTTTAAAGTGACTGGTATTCCCTTCCGGTGAGAATACATTTGGTGCTTCCAGTTCGCTTGGAACCACCTTAATGGGTTCTGCCAACCTGAAAGTATCCACACAGCCCTCAAAACTTTGCGCTACCAGGGCCGGATAATAATCATCCGGGATCAGGTAGGTGAATTCAGTCTGTTCATTTACATCGGAAGTTTCATAGTTCGCAAATATCTCTGAACCAAATGTGCCGATGGTATCTGCATAAATCCATTCAAACTCATAACCGTTAATCGATAAATTGGTGAATCTTACTTTTAAAGGGGCATCATCCGAATTTGATGAAGGGTCAATAAAATCCTTGGCTTCTTTTTTGTCAAAAAATTCAAAACTGTATTCAGATTTTACCTCAATGGATTCATAAAAAACAGAATCAACATCTTCCATTCCCGAATAATCAATTGCCGTAAAAATAAACCAGGTATCCTGGAAAGGTGGATTTCCAATAGTTTTAGATTCGTATCCGACCGATGGACTTGCTATGCTATGTTCGGAATTATCAGAGGTCCATAAATAATTCAATTTCGGATTTTGAAGGATTCTTTTATTGCTATTTAAATCATAATAATAAAAACTGTCGATATTAACCGTTGCATTTAACCGGATACTGCCACAATTGATCTTGACAAACCTTACTTTATCTTCATCATCCGAGAGCAATTCCACGGAAAAATCATTTAAATGAACCCATGCCCTGAAGCTGGTGTCCACTCCTGCTTCATTGGTAATATCAACTTTGTATCCTCCTTCTGAAAGATCCATTACTTCACTGAACCCAATATCGTTCTCATTCAAAAAAGAGTTCCATATCTTATTAATGGTATCAAAACGGCTCCAGCTAAAATCAAAATTTCCGGCAACAGGTCCATCCGCCCTCAGGCTTCCTGATTTGGAACCGCCAGGTGAATAGAAAACAAAAATTTTATCATTCACCCCATCCAAACGATAATTTGTAGTATCTGAATAATCTGCCGTTGTGGAACTGATTTGCCCGTTTAAAGCAATCATTCCGCCAAAAGCAAGAAATGAAATGAAGATGATAATAGTTAGATTCCTCAAAATAAACGTATTCAGATAAATGATAAACTCCCTGGCGTTTCTTTTATTATGCGAAAATTCAAAAAAAAAACCGGATGTGCAATTTTATTTGTGAGGGAATGTCGAGATTTTGAGGATTTTTTGATAAAGAGGGTGAGGGGAGGATAGAAATGTGCTAATGTGCTAAAATGCTAAATTACTAATAGAGGAAGGGGATTGGAGGGGATGAGCGGATTGGAGCGGATTCGGGATCTATTAGAAACGAGACCACGAGACCACGAGACCACGAGACCACGAGACCACGAGACCACCTCCCCTCCCTTCCCCTCCCCGTTCATAAATAAATAAAAAATCTCCCTGAATACTGAAGTAAAAAAACTATTTTTAGCCCCCTAAAAGACCGATTGTGGAGGAACTCTTAAAAAATCTAAACAGCGCTCAAAGAGAGGCTGTTACTAATTATTCAGGACCCGCACTGGTTATTGCCGGAGCAGGTTCCGGTAAAACCCGGGTATTAACTTACAGGATAGCATGGATGTTAAAACAGGGGATCAGGCCATCGGGTATCCTGGCCCTGACATTTACCAATAAAGCTGCCAATGAAATGAAAGAAAGAATTGCAGCCCTGGTAGGTTATGATCTGGCACGGCAGCTCTGGATGGGAACTTTTCATTCTGTTTTTGCCCGGATTCTTCGTTTTGAAGCAGCTTCCATCGGATATCCTGCCGATTATACCATATATGATACCATTGATTCCAAATCTTTGCTAAAAACCATCATCAAGGAGCTCAAGCTGGATGATAAATTATATAAACCCAATGAAATCCTGGGACGCATTTCTTCTGCAAAAAACAACTTAAT
>CBDUPM010000574.1:0-2314 GCA_965369105.1 uncultured Bacteroidales bacterium
AATCTGTTTATTTGAACTATAATATTTTTCATTATTAGAATAAAAAAAGTGTATGAATCGCAGCTTTACCCTTATATGCGAATCCTCTGGTCATGCTAAATATTCCTTTTATCACAATTCAAAAATCTGTAAAGAAATTTTCAGTATCTTTCGGTAAATCTATTCAGTATGAACAGTATAACTGAATTTTTCCAAAATTCTATTGGAATGAGCCCGGAGAACCAGGAAAAGGTGCTCAAATCCATCCTGATCCTTCTTTTCCTGGGAACCCTCAGAATCCTTATCCTGAGATTAGTCTGGAGATTTACTGAGGAGCCGAAATCGCGCTACACCTGGAAAAGAACCGTTTCTTTTGCATTTGGATTCCTTTCCATCATTTTAATTCTGAGCGTCTGGATATCGGCTATTGGAAAATTCGGAACATTCCTGGGTTTACTTACTGCAGGTATTGCCATTGCCTTAACAGATCCCCTGACCAATAGTGCCGGTTGGTTATTTATTCTTGTAAGAAGTCCTTTTGCACTTGGAGACAGAATCCAAATCGGGGATCATGCCGGTGATGTCATTGATATACGTCTTTTTCAGTTTTCTCTCTTGGAGATAGGGAATTGGGTTGATGCCGACCAGAGTACCGGTAGAATTATTCATATTCCAAACGGACAGGTTTTCGTGGAACCACAGGCAAATTATAGTGCAGGATTTCAGTTTATATGGAATGAAATGAAGGTATTGATCACCTTTGAAAGTGATTGGATAAAAGCAAAGGATCTGCTTCAGTATATAATAGGAAACCATGCGGAAGCAACTTCCGAATCTGCAGAGAAAAAAATAAGGGATGCCAGTAAAAAATATATGATTTTCTATCAGTATTTGACCCCTATCGTATACACCAGGGTAATGGATAGCGGTGTGGAACTCACCATGAGATATATCTGCGATCCAAGAAAAAGAAGGTCATCTGAAAATGATATATGGCAGGAAGTATTGAAAGCTTTTGCAGTGAATGATGATTTGGAATTCGCGTATCCTACCCAAAGGTTTTATACTCAAAATGAGCACCACGAAAAAAAATAGTATTATTATTTTTCAAGAGCTTTTTTAAATTCTGAGATTTTAGAAAATGATTAACCATTATATTGCAGAAGAAAAAATATATGTCCTGGAAATAACCGGAGACCTGACCGTTAAAGATTTGGATGATTTTCTGGATTATTTTCTGACCCTGCCAGATTTACCAGGTGACCTGAAGGTATTGTATGATTTGCGGGAGGGTAGAATTACATTCTCCATAACTGAAATAGAAAAATTGCTCAAAGTGGCTGACAGAGCGAAAGAACAATTTAACAGTATTAAAACAGCCATTCTTACCAAGGGAAATTTTGATACTGCCATATCCATGATCATAAAACTTCGTTCCGCCGGTAAGTCGAGAGAAAGAGAAGTGTTTTCAACCTATGATGCTGCGATTAAATGGCTTAATTCCTGATTCTGTAAGTATTACCACTCTCTACAATTTCCCCATAAACCAAATTCCCGGATACTCCTTTTTGAATGAATGATATAACTGTGGCTATGATCTCTTTAAAGTCTCATTTACAGTGTTTATTAATCAAAAACGACCTTTTTTATATAATGCCCGAATAAAAAGGGAGATAACCATAAAAATTTATTTAATATAATATTTGCTAATTAAGTTATAAAAAGAAACTAAAAACACTTATAAACTTTCAAAAAGTAAGTATAAACCAAAATAAATATAATAAATTCATTTTATTTATGTTTTTTTATATAAATATTGAAAAAAGTATTAAATTTGCCCAAAAAATAATAATAAAATCAGTAGCCCTAAAAAAATAGGGGGTCAGTATAAAAAAGTTAATAATTAATAATAAACACTAAATTATGAAATCCAAATTAGAGTATATCTGGTTAGATGGTTACAGACCAACCCAGATGATGCGAAGTAAAACGCTTGTTGTTTCTGATTTTAGCGGGAAGGTAGAAGACGCTCCTGTATGGTCCTTTGACGGATCTTCGACTGATCAGGCCGATGGAAGCAGCTCAGATTGCCTATTAAAGCCTGTTTTTATCAGGAAAGACCCTCAAAGAAGTAACGGTTACCTGGTAATGACGGAAGTATTGAATGCAGATGGTACCCCGCATGTATCCAATGGCAGGGCAACCATCGATGATGATGATGATGATTTTTGGTTTGGTTTTGAACAGGAATATGTGCTTTGGGATCTGAACCACCATACACCAATGGGTTTCCCTGCACCCGGTTATTTTCCTCCGCCACAAGGACCCTTTTACT
>CBDUPM010000575.1:0-2307 GCA_965369105.1 uncultured Bacteroidales bacterium
AGACGCAATTCTTGGAAATGAAGAATCTGCCCGATATACCACGGGTATGGCTATCCACTGGTACGCCAGTACATTTAAAGTATTTGAAGAAATACTCGATTCCGTTCATAATCTGTATCCCGGTTACAGTATCCTTCATACCGAAGGTTGTATTGATAATCTTGGAGTAGAAGCCGGAGACTGGGCTTATGATCCGGATGGATGGACGGAAGAAGGATGGTTTCAAAATGATAAATGGTGGTGGGAAAAAAATGCAACCGACTGGGGCTATAAAGTTCCCTGGGGAAATGATCTTCATGCCATGTATTCCCCTGTTCACAGATATGCAAGAAATATTATTGTTAGCATTAATAACTGGATGACCGGATTTATAGACTGGAACGTAGTATTGGATGAACAAGGCGGGCCGAATCATGTGGGCAATTTCTGCGGAGCACCGGTTATGATTGATACAGAAACCAAAGACATCTATTATACACCGGTATATTCAGTCCTGAAACACTTTAGCAAAACCATTCGTCCGGGCGACAAAGCCTTAAGAGCCAGTCCGGTGGAAGGTGCACTAAAAGATAGTTTGTATGTGGGAGCAACTTTGAATCAACAAAATGAAGTCGTGATAAGTATGCTGAACGTAGCCCGGGAATCCATCGATTTCAGCTTGCAATTAGCGGAGTATTCTGCCTTGATTACTGTGCCGGAAAATTCTATAAAGACGATAATTGTTCCCTTGAAAAATTAGTTTACACACAAAGAATTATAATAAATCTATTTCTGCTTCATCCGCTGCTATATATGTTAGGGGTTTCTAATCCCTGATTAAGCTATTATTGCAGTTATTCAAGGCTTTCTGGTATTAGTTATTGTTCCATAAACTAAATGTGAACCCTCCACTTGTCTGTTTTAATTGCTCATTTTGAACTATTTAAGCTATTAAACGTTTACCTCTTGCTAATAGAGAAAAGCTGCTGAAAGCCAGGAAAGATGATCAACACTTTCAGTAGTCATGTAATCCTATCCTGACAATATGCCTCAATTTACTCTTTTAGCTTAGATTCAAAAACAAAGGGTAAGGCAAGTTTGCCGGGTATACTCCTGTTAATAATAGCACTAATATTTAATATTATGAGAAAAACAAGCTTTTCATTTCTATTGGTATTTGCCATGGGGATGATTTTAATTTCCGGATGTGAAAAAGATGAGGACGTCCCTCAAAACAAACTTCTGGGAACCTGGGAATACATGGAGACCTATATGGAGGTGGATGAAGATACCGGCATGAGCTATGAAATAAGTTTTGAACTCACTTATACATTTAATTCAGATCTTTCCGGTGTTGCAAATGGGGTTATTACTTATCCCGGAGAGGAACCGGAAATCGAAAATTTAAATTTTAGCTATACCACTGAAGGTGATAAATTAACCCTGGCAATTGGTGGCGAAACCCTTAATGCAACCTACACAGTTTCTGGTAATAAGCTGACAATTGATGACGGAGAGGAAGTAATAATATTTACAAAGAAATAATTTTAACCTGTTTTAGGTTCAGATACTTTTTTACCTCAAGCCTCCTTTTTCAGGAGGCTTTTTTTATCTCGAATATTACTTTCCATTACCTTCGAAATCTTAAGTCAAAAGAATAAAACTTCCTTAAGAAAAGATTCAGTATATTTCGATATTCAAAAACGAAATTCATGGAATTCTTTAAGATTGTAGATAGTAAGATTTCTGAAACAGATATTTATAAAAATCTGACTTTAAAAAATCTGGAATTTTTTTGTGAAAGCATCTTTGCCCTCGAAAATGGAGATGAAGTTTGTAAAACAGGAGGAATGTGGGGCGAATTTACTCTCCGGCGTGATGAAATAATGGGCGGGGTAAGATTTTCCATGACGGATTGTCCCAATGCCCTTGCCTGGACCATAACCACCGGTTACCCTCCTGCCAGGGAAAAACTTGTCATTCATCTGACAATTAACCGACAGCAAAAACAGGATGAGTTTATTCAGGAGATTCATGAATTTTTGGAGGATTTGGAAAGGGGTTTGCTTTCATTTTTCTCTGGAAAAAAATAAGCCAACTGTTTTAAACTCCCTTCAGTTTTTTAGAAGAAATTATCCTTTGAGGGCTTAAATCAGGGTCACTAAAAGTACACTGACTCTCCCTTCCAGCCTTTAATATGGCACTTCCGGGGTATAAACTACCCGTAGGATTATTCCTAAAATATTGACTTTCAATAGTTTTATCTTTAACTTTATCTGTTATTGCCTAAAACTGATTTTAAACCTAAACACTTTTATCATGAAAAAG
>CBDUPM010000576.1:0-2306 GCA_965369105.1 uncultured Bacteroidales bacterium
TCATTTTAAACATGAGCCAAATGGAAAACACGCCACCTAACAATGACAGGTACCATTTAGATTTAAAGGTAGGCCGGTAGGAGGGATCAGCTGCAAAATGTTCAAGCAGGGAAATCAGGCAGATTGCTCCATAGGTCAGCATAAAAAACATGGATATAATCTGGGCTACGAAGTTAATATCGCCTATGATGACAAAAAACAATGCTATCAGACTTGTAATCCATGCAGCATTCACAGGTTCATTTGTTTCTTTTGTTCCTTTTGACAACCACCGGTTCGCGAATTTTGTAGGGAAAATAGAATCAAATCCGAGGGCCTGAAGGGTTCTTGGAGCGACCATCACAGATCCCAGGGCGGATGATAAGGATGCTGCGGCCAGACCTATTGGGATCATAGGTCCCCAGATCGCAATTCTTTGCATAATCAGCTGATCCGAAGCCAGGTCTTCCGGACTGGCAGAAATGGAAAGTTTATAGGCAATGACAATATAAACGAAAAACCCCCCAATGGTTGCCCACAGGGTGCCGTTGGGAATGGAAACCGATGGATTTTTTAAATCTCCGGAAAGCCCAAGTCCTGCCGCAAGTCCGGTGAACGCAGGGAAAATGATCGTAAACACATAAAAGAAATCATCCGGATTATCAATTTTATTGTTGATGTCAAAGGTTAAATTACTCTCCACGGGGCTGCCAAGAAGAAAAAATATGATAGAGGTAAAAAGGATAACCACTACTACATAAAGGGCCTTCATTCCCAGGTTTGCCCCCCGGGTAAGCATTAACACCGATAAAATCAGGACAAAGGGAATACTTATCCATCGCTTGTCAAAATACGGGACCCCATAATTCTTATTCAGCCATTCAATTACCGGACCGGAGGCTTCAGCAAATGCAATAACATAGAAACTGACGCTGATAGCCTGGGAAAGGAAAAGAGCTATACCCACGGCTGCCCCGATATTGATACCAAAGGATCTGGAAATAATAAAATAGGCACCTCCGCCCTGTACCTTTTGATTGGTGGCTATTTCGGCAACTGCCATGGCAGTTGGAATGGTCACCAGGTGGCCCAGGACAATTATCATCAGGGCACCAAAAAATCCGTGATGCCCCACCGCATAACCAAATCGAAGAAAAAGAATTGCGCCCAGAATGGTTGAGATGGTGGTCATAAAGACCGGAAGAGTACCGAAATTGGCATTTTTATTAACTAATCCTGGCATAGAGAAGTATTAAAAATGTGATTATACGAAAAATAAATGAGAAGACAATTTTTTCCTGCTAACAATGAAATAGTATGGATGGAATATTTTTATCATTGAAATTGATATTCGCATTCAGGAATTCCAAAATCATTGATGATCAGTATAATTTAAAATTAACCCCACCAAAAACCACATCTATTTTTAATCGTAAATGAGGTTCATCTGTCTTATAGGATTTACTTTCCCAGGTACTGCTTCCAAAAACCGCAGAACTGCCATTCGGGAGTTCTGCTCCGGAAAAAGCCCCGTCGATGCTGACTTTTACCGGGAGATCCTTGGGCATTTTAATATCGCTTCCACCGAAAACTGTACTGATTTTTATCCTTTTCGTTTCTCCTTCCAGGTTGAAATCCCTGAAATCAAAAGTCCCTTTGGAAAATATCACATTGTATTCTTTTCGATCTTCAAAGTATTCGAATGTCCTGTCACCAAATATTACATCGTGTTCTCCCGCATTAAAATTCCGAATACCAAAACCTCCGAATAGTATTCGTAAGCCTATAAAGATGAATATAAAAGCAACAAAAACCTTGAATAAGGGAAAGTCGATATTAAAAACAATTTTAAAAATAAAACTTAATCCAAGTATGATTAATAAAATACCCCAAAATAAAGCTGAGCCCATTTTCATATTTTTTTTATTTGTTTAGAAATTATTTTTCAGGAACCTTTCCATTTTCTTGATAAAAGGATACAGGTTTCCATCACATTCCATCAAATTTACACTTTTTCCAACTTTAATCCAGAAAAAAGGCAGTAAAATATAGTGACTTGTAGGAAGGTTCGTTTAATAACTCCGGTACTTCATGCATTTAGAAGGCTATTTTGTTTAATAGCCCGACAGTTCCTTTTTTATTTCCGGTTTCTGTCATACATTTAGCTACTGTCGGGAACCTATATAAAACGAATGTTATGCTTGAATTACTAAATATGGATGGGGAAATCATTTTTAAATCCAAATATGAGGAAAGGATAACATTAAATGAAATAAAAAAGAAATCCCAACTCCCCCACGGGATGTATTTTGTCAGAATATATCATA